>NZ_LWLC01000066.1:0-253547 GCF_001905065.1 Saccharothrix sp. CB00851 | reverse complement strand
TGGTACTGCACTCGTGAGGGTGTGGGAGAGTAGGACGCCGCCGAACAATCATTCCCTCAAGGGGGCGCTCATGCCGAGCGCCCCCTTGAGGCGTTTCAGCGGTTCCCGTTGATGATCTCGCCGATTTCACCGACTGCCGGGTGCTCTCTTTCCAGCGGTGCCATGTGCGGATCAGGTACCACGCCCTGGGAGTTCTTCCAGTTCGGTGGGGACTCGAAGACACGGGCCCCGTACAGGGGGTTCGTGGGGTCGCGCCCGAGGATCGGGTCGACCGTGGGTGGGTTCGGGTCTTGGGCGCTCGCCTCGTACTTCGGGAGCTCGAAGTTGCTCAAGGTGTCGATTGCGTCGTTCGGCGCGGTGGTGGCGTGCACCCGCGACCCCATGTCCTCCGGGTTCACGCCGTCGAGCCTGAGTTCGCTGACGTGCTGGTTCCACGCGCCGGGGCTGGACACCAGCACCAGGTCGTCGGCGGCGAGGCTGTGCGCTTGGGCGGCGTGCGCGATCGTGGTCGAGCCGTAGCTGTGGCCCACAGCGGTGAGGTGGGCGCCGGGCGCGGTGACCCGCAGACCGTCGTGGAACCGGTCGAGGGCAACGCCTGCGTTGGCGGCGTAGGTCGGGTCGAGCGCGGAGGCGACGTCGTCGGGTGTGTCGTAGCCGACCCAGGCGATGACGGCGACCCTGCCATCCTTGGTGCCGCCGGCGCCGTCGGCCAGGGTGGTGGCGCGGTGGAGTTCGCCTTCGATGGTGCTGAGCGAGGTCCCGACACCCGGCACGAAGGTCGCGACATTGGCGGCCCCGTCGGGGTTGCCGTAGGCGACGATGGCCTTGCCGTCGCCCGCGGTGTCGAGGCCGAGCAGGTAGTAGCCGTTCCCGGTCGTGTGCTCGTCGCGGAGGCGTTCGAGCGCTCTGATCTGCTTGCCGAGCTGCTGGTACCGCTCGGCTTCGGCCATCGAGGACTCCTCGCCTCCTCGCAGTTCATCCTTGAGCTTCGCTCGTTCCGCCTCCAGCGCGGCGATCTCCCGGTCGAGGACGGCGCGATTGGCTTGGTCCCGGATCTCGGCGGGGATGCCGTCGAGGTTGCGGACCAGGTCAGGGTTGTTCCGCACGACGTCCTGGCGTTCGCCCGGCCCCAGGGACAGCCACCAGGTGTGGACGTCCTGCGGGGTCGCGCCCGGCGGTGGGGCGGGCGTCCGGCCGACCGGCGGGCCGCCGGTGATCCGCCCGGCGGCGTCGCTGATCAGCCTGTTCACCTCGCCCGCGAGTTGTTGGGCGAACGCGTTGCGCCGGAGGTCCGCCCCGATGCCGGTGATGCCCGCGTAACGCTCGGCGTTGGCGTCGAGGAGCTTGACGATCCCGTCCTTGGCGGTGGCGACCTCGTTGCCGAAGATCTCGGCACGTCGCGCCAGCTCGCCCATGTCGGCGCTCGTCGTCGCGGCACGGTGGAGGTGGTGCCGGACGAGACCGGTGAACACCGTCCCGGCCGCGTCGGGCCAGTCGGTGTTCACCGAGTTCAGGCTGTGCTCGGCGGCCTTGCCGTACTCGGCGCCGGTGCGTCGCCAGCTGTCGGCCAGCGCGTGCGCGGTCTCCTCGTTCGACACGGGCCAGGTGGCGCCCATGGCCTTCGCGCGCGTCCACAGCTCGGAGGTCGGTTCGGGGATGGCCACCTCAGCCACCACCCGAGAGCGCGCCCCTGGAGCGAACGTCCGCGGCGAGGTAGTCGATGACGGCGTCATGACCGGTCCGGCCGTCGCTCAGCAGCAGCTCCGGCACGAGGTCCGCGACCTGGCGCACCTTGGCGGCGTCGGCGTCGTAGCCGGCGCGGAACGCCTGCCCCAACGGGTCCGCGCCGATGCCCGCCTCGCCCGCGGCCAGCCCGGACTGCCCGTCCCGCCAGGTGGCGGCCAGCGTCTCGCCGGTGCCGGTGAGGCGGTGCAGCGCGGGCTCTATCCCGTCCACCTGCATGTGTGCGAATCCACCCATGACGCTCAAGATGGCGGGCCGCGTCCGGGCGCGGCGGGCCGTGGCCGCTACCGGTCACGCGCAGAGCCGCGTGGTGCGACTAGTTTTCCACCATGCACCACGAGCCCGATCCCCGAACGCAGCGCCGCTCCGGCGGGAACTCCGCCGCCGTCCAAGCCGACCTGGCCACGAGCCCGTTCCGCATCGACCGGGACCGGGTGGCCAGTTCGCCGTTCTTCGCCCGGCTCGGCGGCGTCACGCAGGTCATCAGCTCGACCGGATCGGGCCTGCTGGTGCACAACCGCCTGACGCACAGCCTGAAGGTGGCCCAGGCCGCCCGCGCCATCGCGGAACGGCTCAACACGCGCGCGGACGTGGCCAACCTGCTGGACAAGCTCGGTGGCTGTGACCCGGACGTGGTGGAGGCCGCGTCCCTGGCGCACGACCTGGGGCACCCGCCGTTCGGGCACCTCGGCGAGCAGGTGCTGGACCGGCTGGCCCGGCACCGGTTCGGGCTGTCGGACGGGTTCGAGGGCAACGCCCAGTCGTTCCGCATCGTCACGACGACCGATGTGCGTGGTCCGGCGGCGGTCGGGTTGGACCTCACGGTGGCGGTGCGCGCGGCGATGCTCAAGTACCCGTGGACGCGCCTGTCCTACCCGAAGCCGCACCCCCGGGACCTGCCCGCGCCGCCCCGTGGTGCCGCCGAGCCGACCGACGCTCCGGGCACGGGTTCCAGCAAGTTCTCCGCCTACGTCACCGAGCTGGAGGACGTCGAGCAGTCCCGCGCGTTCTACACGGCGAGGTTGGAGCCGTGGCAGCAGACGGTCGAGGCGTCGGTCATGGACACCGCCGACGACATCGCCTACGCCATCCACGACCTGGAGGACTTCCACCGCGTGGGCGTGCTCCAGCACGCCGCCGTGTCGACCGAGCTGAACACGTGGCTGGAGCACGCGGTGGAGCTGGCGGGTCTGAGCGCCGCCGACCTCACCGCGCAGGAACGCCGACCGGGCCGTTCGCTGGAGGCACTGCGCCGCCGGCTGCACGCGAAGGACTCGTGGGCGGTGCACGACGACGCGTTCGCGCACGCGGTGGCCAAGGTGCGCGCCGAGCTGGTGGACGGGCTGCTGGCGGTGCCGTTCGACGGTTCGGTGGAGGCCGAGCAGGCGGTGGCCGGGTTCTCCGCACGCTGGACGCGTCGCCTGGTGGACTCGGTCGGCGTGGTCGAGGAGCCGACGACGCGGTCCGGGCACGTGGTGCTGGCCGTGCCGCAGTGGCACGAGGTGCAGGTGCTGAAGTTCGTGCACCGCCGGTTCGTGCTGCTGCGCCCGGACCTCGCGCTGCACCAGCGGGGCCAGGCGCGGCTGCTGACGGCGCTGGTCGAGGCGTTGGAGCAGTGGGTGACCGATCGGCACGAGGCGAACCGGTTGCCGCGCCGGCTGCACGACCTGGTCGAGCTGGCCGGTGACGAGTACGCGGCCTTGGCCCGGACGGACCCGTCCGTGCTGGTCGGCGCCACGGGGGAGACGCCGTCGGGGCCGGACGCCGTTCGGGCGCTGGCCCGTGGCCGGGCGGTGGTCGACTTCATCGCCTCGCTCACCGACAACCAGGCCGCGGCGCTGCTCGACGCACTGTCCGGACGCACCGGTCAGCTGTGGACAGATGCTTTTGTACTGTGAAATGTGATGGATTCACCGTCTGAGAAGTAGGCCGAACGGTGGCAGACGGTACTTGTCCGTGCGCAATACGTTGACCCCTCGGTCGGAGACATCCGACCGCAGGTCGCGTGCGTCGGGGGCACGCACGAACTGGGGGAGACGCCTGTGCGCTCACCGAAACGCCGTTCGCGAAGAAACGCCCTGATCGCCGCGAGTGCCGCGGTGCTGTTGACCTTGGGCGTCGTGTCGCCCGCCTCCGCCGACCCGCCCAAGGCGTCGAAGGGCGTCGAGGACAGGACCGCCGCGCAGATCGCCGCGCTCCAGGCCATCAAGAAGTCCCTCACCGCCGCAGAGTCCAAAGTGGACAGCGCGCTCGTGGTCGAGCAGCGCCGCCGCGCCAACGCCACCACGTTCAACAAGCTCCCCGCGCTGCAGACCGGCGTGAAGGTCCACAGCGGAAACACCGTCGAGGTGGACATCCGCGCGTTCAAGGTCACCGACGACCTCGTCGCCGCGGTGAAGGCCGCCGGTGGAGGTATCCGGTCGGTCTCCACCGAGGGCAGGACGGTCCGCGCCCAGCTCCCGCTCACCGCGTTGACCAAGCTGTCCGCCCGCGGCGACGTGCGCCGCGTCGAGACCGCGGTCGAGTACAAGACGTACAACCAGAAGGACCGCAAGGCGGACCCGGCACCTTCCAAGGAGGACAAGGCCAGGGAGATCGAGGCACGCACCCGCGAGGCCTTGGTCGCGCCGCAGGCGGTCCGCACGGGAGAGGGCGACCGGGCGCACGCCGCCGACACCGCCCGCGAGGACTTCCGCGTCACCGGCACCGGCGTGAAGCTGTGCGCGCTGTCCGACGGCGTCGACTCGCTCGGCCTGTCGCAGGCCGCCGGTGAGCTGCCCGCCGGGATCGACGTGCTGGCCGGGCAGGAGGGCTCGGGCAACGAGGGCACCGCGATGCTGGAGATCCTCCACGACATCGCGCCGAACGCGAGCCTCGGCTTCGCCACCGCGGTCAACGGTGACGCGAGCTTCGCCGACAACATCCGCGCCCTGCGCTTCCGGCTGGGCTGCGACGTCATCGTCGACGACATCCTCTACTTCAACGAGTCGCCGTTCCAGGACGGCGTGATCGCGCAGGCCGTGGACGCGGTCACCGCCGACGGCGCGCTGTACTTCTCCTCCGCCGGTAACGACGGCAACGTCGCCGACGGCACCTCGGGCCACTGGGAGGGCCAGTTCGTCGACTCGGGCGTCGGCGTCGGCAAGTTCGCCGGCACCGCGCACGACTTCAACCCCTCGCCGGACGCCAAGCAGGTGTTCAACCCGCTGTCGGACAGCTCGGGCAACGTGCCCGTGACGCTGTTCTGGTCCGACCCGCTGGCCTCGTCGTTCAACGACTACGACCTGTACCTGGCGAACTCGCAGGGCAACGTGGTGGCGTTCAGCCAGGGCGTGCAGGACGGCAGCCAGGACCCGTACGAGCGGTTGAACACGCCCACCAGCGCGTACGGGCTGCGGCTGGCCGTGGTCAAGTTCCGCGGTGAGGACAAGTACCTGGCGCTGTCCGCCCTGGGCGGTCGGTTCAAGGACTCGTCCGACGGGCTCCAGAAGTTCGCCACGTCCGGCGTGACGCGCGGGCACTCGGCGGCCAAGGGCGCGATCAGCGTCGCGGCGGCACCGGCGAACGACCCGCTGCCGTTCGACCTGGAGCCGGGCGACCCGGCCAACCCGCGCGGCCCGTACCCGAACGCGTTCGACGGCACGCAGAAGCCCGAGCGGTTCACCTCCGACGGTCCGCGCCGGGTGTTCTTCGCGCCCGACGGCACGCCGAGCGAGGAGGTCCGGCAGAAGCCCGACCTGACCGCGGCGGACGGCGTGCAGACCAGCGTGGCCGGGTTCAACCCGTTCTTCGGCACGTCGGCGTCCGCGCCGAACGCCGCGGCCATCGCGGGCCTGGTGCTGTCCGGCAACCCCGGTCTGTCGCCCGCCGAGGTGCGGGAGGCGTTGACCGGCACCGCGATCGACATCGCCGAGGCGGGCGTGGACAACCGGACCGGCGCGGGCGTCGTGCGCGCCGACCTGGTGCTGGCCTACACCGGTGCCTCGCCGCAGCCGCTGGCGAAGGCGGCGAAGCCGTCCGTGGTCAACGACGCCGACGGCAGCCAGTACCTCAAGCCGGGCACCACGGCCACGGTCACCGTGCCGGTGGTCAACTCCGGTGACGGCACGGCCGCGTCGACCAGCCTCGTGCTCACCACGCCCACCGCGGGCGTGACGATCGCGCCCCGGTCGAAGTACTACGGCAACGTCGAGGTCGGCCAGACGGTCACCAACACGTTCAAGGTGAGCGTGCCCGCGTCGGCGGCCACCGGCTCGGCCGTCCGGCTGGACGCCCGGGTGACGTTCGCGGGCTCGACCTCGCCGACCACGAGCGCGTTCACGCTCAACGTCGGTGAGCCGTCCCGGGAGACGAAGACGTTCGCCTACACCGGGCCGGTCGCGGCCATCCCGGACAACGACGCCACCGGCGTCACGATCGAGATCCCGGTCAGCGGCGTCGGCCGCGGCTCCAGGATCGTGTTCTCGATCGACGGCGACACCTGCAGCTCGGCTGCGGGTGCGACGACCGTCGGCATCGACCACTCGTTCGTCGGTGACCTGGTCGGCACGCTGACCTCGCCGTCCGGCGCGACCGCGACGGTGTTCCAGCGCAACGGCTCCACCGGCAACAACCTGTGCCAGGTCGTGTTCGACGACACCGCCGCGCAGCCGTTCTCCGCGGTGACCAGCAACCTGGCGCCGTACACGGGCACGTGGCGGCCCACCACCCCGTTGGGCGCGTTGCTCGCCGAGCCGGTGGACGGCACGTGGACGTTCAAGGTCGTGGACGCGGCCGCGTCCGACCGCGGCTCGATCCGCGCGGTCTCGCTGAAGATCAACGGTTACGTCTGATCGTTCCGGTGACGTGAAAAGGGCCCCGGGAGCACGCTCCCGGGGCCCTTTTGTTCACGTGTTACTTCGGCCACTCCCAGCGGATGCCGAACACACCGGGCCCGAAGCCCAGTGCCACGGCGTGCACGCCACCCGCCGCGTCCAGGGCCAGGTTGCGCCGCCGGGACGGGGTCTCGTCACCGGCGGGCACGCTGAACTGCTGGCAGCGGGCGGGCAGGTTCGACTGGTCGAACCGCACCTCGATCACGTACTCGCGCACCGGCAGCCGGAACTTGCGGGCGAACGTGTTGTTGCCCGCCGGGTAGTGGCCCTCGGCGAACAGCAGCTCGTACTCCATGATGATGGTCTCGCCCCTGGTCAGGGGCCGGTCGAACATCATCTCGGCGGCCATGATGTTGGCCTCGGTGTCCTCGACCACCCGGCCGAGGTGGCAGTTGCGCAGGTTGACGACCTGCGGCAGCACGTTCGCCTGCTCGGTCTCGAACACAAGCGCCCACCGGTCCGGGCCGTCCTGCTCGGCGCGCAGGATCTGGCGCACCCACACCGAGCGCTGACCGCCGTCGGCGGCGATCTCGATCCGGTCGTGCTGGCTGATCCGGCCCAGCTTCACGTCCGACGACGTGTCCACCTTGGTGAGCAGGTTCGCGACCCGTTCGCGACGCGCCCACAGCGCGTCGATCGGCATCATCGTCGTCGGCCGGGACCGCCTGCCGCGCGGGCGCGGCGGGCCGAGCAGCGCGGACAGGCCCGCCTGCGGCACGCCGAGCACGGTCTCCAGGTGGCGCAGCGCCTCCAGCGACTCCGGTCGCTCGGGTCGGCGTCGGCCGGACTGCCAGTAACTCAGCGTGGCGACACTGATCGTGACCCCGCGCAGCGCGAGCCGGTGCTGGATGCGGTCGAGGCTCAGCCTGCTCGCTTTGATCGCGGCTCTCAGCGCCTCGGGGAAAGGCCCCGTGGTGAGAAGCTGCGCAAGACTGCCGTGGCCCGTCGAGTCGAGTTCGTCGACGGACAGGTTGGGTCGACCGGCAGCGTTGGTCATTGTGACTCCCCGCTGTCATGAGATCACGCCCCAGTGACCCTACCCGCCAACGCAGGGCGTTGGTGCCTTCCAGGTGGAGTCATTGATTGGGCCATACGGGTTACGAGTTCACTGGGGTCGGCATCGTTCTGTCAAGTGGTGAACATCCGTGCTCTCCCCTTTGTAAACCCGTCGGTAACATTGTGCAACGGCAGCTTCGGGGTCGTGCCGGCGGCCCCTTCGGGGTGCTATGCGGTCACGCTGTCCGCTCGCCCCGCCGGCCGCACGCCGTTGGCGGTCGTTGATCCGTTGGGCCTACTGTGTGCCCGGTGACCGCCGCCCAGGACCTCGTGCCCCTGCCGGAGGACCCGCTGACGGAGGTCGCCGCCGCCGTGCTCGGCGACGGCCATCACGTGGTGCTCGACCTGCTCGACGTCGTGCGGCACCACGGTGGGCGGCCCGTCGACGTGGTCCGCGCGGGCGACGACCTGCTGCCCCGGTTGGCCCACGAGAACGCGCTCGACCAGGCGCTGCTGCTGGCCCGGCAGGCGCTGCGGCCCGGTGGGCTGTTCGTCGCCGCCGTGCCCGAGCTGGACAAGCTCGGCACGCTGCGGCCCACCGCGCCGCCGCCGAAGGTGTCCGGGCGCGGCCCGGACCGGCAGGTGACCGTGCAGCTGTGGGACTGGGCGGCCGACGGTGAGTCCTACGCTCTCGAAGTCGTGCGGCTGGTGCGCGGCGCGGAGACGTGGGAGGTGGCCAACACCGTGTCGACCCGGCACCGGGTGTTGTCGCCCGAGCAGATCGCCGCGTCGCTGACCGAGGCCGGGTTCGGCGCGGTGCAGCGGCTCTCGCCCGCCGAGTGCGGGCACCCGCTGCCGGTCTGGGTCGCGGTCGCACCGGCATGAACAGGGTCCGCCCGGTCTCCGGTGGCGGCCGGGCGGTCGAAGTGCCGCCGGAACGCCTGGACGGGTGGTTCTCGCGGTTCGCCCTGCGTCACGGCGGCGTGGTGTCGACGTCGGTGACTCCGGGGTCTTGCCTGGTCACGGCGGTGGACGGTGCCACGGCTGCGGTGTCGGCCGCTTACGGTGAGTTCACTCCTCCGGGCGAGCACGAAGGACTGGTGCTCGACGCGCTGCTGGCGCACGCGTCCGCGTCGCGGCGGATCGGGTTGCTGCTCGTGCGGCTCGGCGGGCACAGCATCGGGGTGGCGCAGGACGGCGTGGTGCTCGTGTCGACCACCGACAGCCGGCAGGTGCACGGGCGCAACAAGGCGGGCGGGTGGTCGCAGCAGCGGTTCGCGCGGCGGCGGGAAGGGCAGGCGCGGGTCGCCCTCCAGGCGGCGGCGGACGATGCGGCGCGGGTGCTGGGGCCTCGGGTGGGTGAGCTGGACGCGGTCGTGCTCGGTGGTGACCGTCAGGCGTTGGACGTCCTGCGGGGTGACCGTCGGCTGGGCGAGGTGTTCGCGTTGGCGTCACCGCGCGTGTTGGACGTGCCGGAGCCCCGGCGGGCGGTGCTGGACGAGGCCGCCGAGCGGGCGCGGGCGGTGGAGGTCGTGGTCCGGGAAACTCCCGAGAACTCGTGACAACCCGCGGCGACCCCGACCGCATTGATAAGGGTGAGAGGGTGCCGACCAGCGGCGGCCTCACGAACCCGAGGAGCAGTCTTGCTGCGCAAACGACTCGTGCTGGCGGCGGGGGCCGTCGTGCTCGGCGGTATCGCCGTGGCGGGGACCGCGCTGGCGTCCGGCGGCGGGGACGAGGCGCCCGCGTCGACCACCACCCAGCCGCCCGCCACCTCCGTCACCACGTCGCCGCCCGCGCCGTCGCCCACCGCGTCGTCGCCGATCGAGACCTCGCCGCAGTCGACGGTCACCCGGCCGCCGATCAGCACCACCCCGGGGCCGTGGCCGACCACCACCACCGTGCGGCCCGAGCCGACGCCCCGGCCGACGTCCTCCCGCCCACCGGTGACCACCACGACGGTGACCACGTCGCCGGGCCCGTCGCACCCCGTGACGACCACGACCACCAGGCCGCCGCTGCCGACGACCACGACGGCCGCCCCGGGGCGTTGACGGCGTGAGCTGGGACGCGGAGTTCACCCACTACTTCGACCGGTGCGCCGACTCGATGCGCTTCACCGCGTTCTTGTTGTGCGGCAACCACCACGAGGCCGAAGACGTGGTGCAGTCCGCGTTCCTGAAGCTCTACCTGGCGGGCCCGAGGCTCGTGCAGCGCGAGGGGGTGGAGGCCTACCTGCGGCAGATCGTGGTGCGCACGTTCCTCGCGGAGCGCCGCCGGGTGCGGTGGAAACGGGAGAAGCTCACCGACGAGCTGCCGGACGTGCCGGAAGCGGGATCGTTGAGCGAGGACCGGCTGGTGGTGTGGCAGGCGTTGGACGCCGTGCCCGCCAAGCAGCGTGCGACGCTCGTGCTGCGGTTCTGGCACGACCTGGGGGTGGAGGAGACGGCCGCGGCCCTCGGCTGCTCGGAGGGCACGGTGAAGAGCAACACGAGCCGCGGCCTGAAGGCGTTGAGGCAGCGGCTGGGACCGGAGTTCAGCGCGTTGTGGCAGGAGGTGTCGCGCGGTGCTTGAGGACGAGCTGAAGAAGACGTTCGAACAACTGAACATCCAACCGGTGCCACGCACGTTCGGGGCGGTGGACATCGTCTTCCGGGGCACCGCCGTCAAACGCCGCCGCCGCACCTACGCCGTGGCCGCCGCCGGCACCGGCACCGCCGTGGTCGCGGTGGTGGTCGCCTTCGCCCTGAGCCGGCCCCCGGACCCGACCGACAGCGGTCCCGCCGGCCCGCCGGGTCCGGAGATCAGCACGAGCAGATCGGTCGAGCCCCACCCCGCGACCAGCTCACCCGAAGGCACCGCCTCGTCCCCGGTGTCCACCACGCCCACGACCACCACGACGATCCCCGACCGCGCCCCCGTCCCGACCACCACCACGACCAGGACCACGGTCCCCGGCTCCACCGCGACCCCGCCGGGACTCACCACCTCCACCCACCGACCTCACGTCACCACCACGCGCTAGCCGCCCAGCCGGCCGCGCTCGTGACGGCGGGACCCGCCGCCGCGAGCCCCGCCGTTCACCCCGACCCGGCCGACCTACCCCAACGTGCCGGTGGCCAGCAGCCCGCCGTCCACGCGCACGGTCTCGCCGGTGATCCACTCGGCGGCGTCCGATGCCAGGAACGCGACCAACCGCGCCACGTCCTCGGGCGTCCCGAGCCGCTTCATCGGGTAGCCGGCCGCCGCCTCCTCCTCGCGTCCCGTGTACAGCGCCTCGGCGAAACGCGTCTTCACCACCGCCGGCGCGACCGCGTTCACCCGCACCTGCGGACCCAGCTGCCACGCCAACTCCTCCGTCAACCGGATCAGCGCCGCCTTGCTCGCCCCGTACGCCCCGATCACCCCGGTCGACCGCAGCCCGCCCACCGACGCGATGTTCACCACCGCACCGCCGTGCTCCCGCATCCACGCCTTCCACGCCAGCTGCACGAACCCGAGCGCCGCCACCACGTTGACGTCGAAGATCTTCCGCACCGCGTCGAGGTCCGCGTCCACCAGAGCGCCGAACACGGGGTTGATGCCGGTGTTGTTCACGAGCACGTCCAGCCGACCGAACCGCTCCACGGTCGCCTCGACGGCCCGCGCGCGGTCGTCCGCGCTGCCCGCGTTCCCCGGCACCGCAAGCACACGATCGGGTGAGACGCCCGTCGCGGCCGCCAGGGATTCGGCCGCCGCCGTCACGGCCTCCGCCTTGCGCGACGTGATCGTCACCGACGCGCCGCGCGACAGCAGCTCCGCCGCGATGCCGTACCCGATGCCCCGACTGGCGCCCGTGACCAGGGCCGCCCTGCCCGTGAAGTCCGTAGTCATAGCGGGCAATCTATGCCGGTCGACACATACCCGTAATCGGGTGGCGCCCACCCCGTAGACTGGAACCGTGGTCATCTTGATCGAGTAGGTCCCGCGCCCAGCCGCGCCGTTGACCTCGCACGACCACACACCGGAGTAAAACTTGATCACCGCAACCGATCTCGAGTTGCGCGCGGGCTCGCGCATCCTGCTGTCCGACGCCACCCTCCGCGTCCAGCCGGGCGACCGCATCGGCCTCGTCGGCCGCAACGGCGCCGGCAAGACCACGTCACTGCGCGTCCTCGCGGGCGAGGGCCAGCCGTACGCGGGCGAGGTCCGCCGCACCGGCGAGCTCGGCTACCTGCCCCAGGACCCGCGCGAGGGCGACCTGTCCGTCATCGCCAAGGACCGCGTGCTGTCCGCGCGCGGCCTGGACCAGCTTCTCCGCGACATGGAGAAGATGCAGTCCACGATGGCCGAGCTGGTCGACGACAACGAGCTGCAGGTCGCCGTGCGCAAGTACGGGCGCCTCGAAGAGCGGTTCGCCGCCCTCGGCGGGTACGCGGCCGAGAGCGAAGCCGCCCGCATCTGCGCCAACCTCGGCCTGGCCGACCGCGTGCTCGCCCAGCCGCTGCGCACGCTGTCCGGTGGTCAACGCCGCCGCGTCGAGCTGGCCCGCATCCTGTTCGCCGCCTCCGAGGGCGGCGTCGGCGCGAAGTCCAGCACGATCCTGCTGATCGACGAGCCGACCAACCACCTCGACGCGGACTCGATCGCGTGGCTTCGCGGGTTCCTCAAGTCCCACGAGGGCGGCCTGGTCGTGATCAGCCACGACGTCGAACTCCTGGACGACGTGGTCAACAAGGTGTGGTTCCTCGACGCGACGCGCGGCGAGGTCGACATCTACAACATGGGCTGGAAGAAGTACCTCGAAGCGCGGGCCGCCGACGAGAAGCGCCGCCGTCGTGAGCGCGCCAACGCGGAGAAGAAGGCCGGCGCGCTCATGGCGCAGGCGGACAAGATGCGCGCGAAGGCCACCAAGGCGGTCGCCGCGCAGAACATGGCCCGCCGTGCCGAGAAGCTGCTCTCCGGCCTGGAGGACACCCGCCAGGCCGACAAGGTCGCCAAGATCCGCTTCCCGCAGCCCGCGGCGTGCGGCAGGACGCCGTTGACGGCCGAGGGCCTGAGCAAGTCGTACGGCTCGCTGGAGGTCTTCACCGGCGTCGACCTGGCCATCGACCGCGGGTCGCGCGTGGTCATCCTCGGGCTCAACGGCGCGGGCAAGACCACGCTGCTGCGCCTGATCGGCTCGATGGAACACCCGGACAGCGGCGAGGTGATCGCCGGTCACGGCCTCAAGCTCGGGTACTTCGCCCAGGAGCACGAGACGCTCGACCACGAGGCCACGGTGTGGCAGAACATCCGCCACGCCGCGCCGGACGTGCCCGAACAGCAGCTGCGGTCGCTGCTGGGCACGTTCCTGTTCAGCGGTGAGCAGCTCGAACAGCCCGCCGGCACGCTGTCGGGCGGTGAGAAGACCCGGTTGGCGCTGGCCGGCCTGGTGTCGAGCGCGGCGAACGTGCTGCTGCTGGACGAGCCGACGAACAACCTCGACCCGGCCAGCCGCGAGCAGGTGCTCGACGCGTTGCGCCGCTACGAGGGTGCCGTCGTGCTGGTCACGCACGACCCCGGGGCGGTGGAAGCCCTAGAGCCCGAGCGGGTGATCCTGCTGCCCGACGGCACCGAGGACCACTGGTCCCAGGAGTACCTGGAACTCGTGCAGTTGGCCTGAGGCAACGGGTTTCGCCGTTCACGCCGTAACGTGAGCACTGATCGACTCTGCGTGATCCCGCGACCGCTCGCAGATCATTTCGCTTGATCACCTGGCGTTCTTGGTCTTCGTGTTCGATCATTGCGACGACAGGGGCTTTCGAAGGCCCGACCTGCTGTCTACGGAAGGCGGGACAAGGTGGCTGACCTGAAGAAGGGCGCCCGGATCACCGGCGCCACGCGGGACAAGCTGGCCGCTGACCTGAAGAAGAAGTACGAAAAGGGCGCGAGCATCCGGGCGTTGGCCGAGTCCACCGGACGCTCCTACGGCTTCGTGCACCGGGTGCTCAGCGAGTCCGGTGTGCAGCTGCGCGGTCGCGGTGGCGCCACCCGCACGAAGAAGAAGTAAGCTACCCTCCGGTAACCTTACGGCGTCGAGGAGAGACGACGCCTGACGAAACCCGGAGGTTCACGCATGTCGGCACCGACCACCATCGACGCCGGCCTGCTGGAACGCGGAGGCGTGCGGCTCGTCGTGGACGGACCGCGCGCGACGATCACGCTCGACCGTCCCGACGTGCTCAACGCACAGACGCCGTCGACCTGGGTGGCGTTGCGGACGATCGGTGAACAGCTGGGCCCGGACGTCCGCGTCGTGGTCGTCCGGGGTTCCGGTCGTGCCTTTTCCGCGGGCCTCGACCGGCGCATGTTCACGGGCGCCCCGGTGGAGGGCGAACCGGGTCTGCCGGAGATCACGCGACGGGGACCCGAGGCAGGCGCCGCGCTGATCGCGGAGTTCCAAGAAGGCTTCCGCTGGCTGCGCGACCCGGCTCGGGTGACGATCGCCGCCGTGCGCGGGCACGCGGTCGGCGCGGGGTTCCAACTCGCGCTCGCGTGCGACTTCCGCGTGGCCGCCGACGACGTCAACTTCTGCATGGC
Source organism: Saccharothrix sp. CB00851 (assembly GCF_001905065.1). NCBI lineage: Bacteria > Bacillati > Actinomycetota > Actinomycetes > Pseudonocardiales > Pseudonocardiaceae > Saccharothrix > Saccharothrix sp. CB00851. Next base: position 239,373 of record NZ_LWLC01000066.1, on the reverse strand, counting down.
CGAAACGTCGCTCGGCCTGGTGCCCGACCTGGGCGGCACGTTGCCCCTGGTGCGCCTGGTCGGGTACTCGCGCGCGGCCGAGATCTGCCTGACCGGAAGGCGGGTCGGCGCCGAGGAGGCGCTGCGCATCGGCCTCGCGAACTCCGTCGTGCCCGCGGACGGCTTGGACGAGGCGGTCGACACCCTGGTCGCCCAGGTGCTGCAGCCGATGCCGGGCGCAGTCCGAGAAACCCTGGCCCTCCTCGCGTCCGCCGCCGACGGCGCCTCCGAGGACACCCAACTGCGCTCCGAACGCGAAGCCCAACTCCGCCGCCTCGCCGAACTGACCGCCCTGGCCAACGGCCAGAACTGAGCCCCCAAACACGATCGGGTGAGATCGCCCCAAAAATGTACGGAAACACTGTTCCCGTACCTCGGTTGATATGACGGAGCCCCGAACCACCCCACCACGACCGCAACCCTGACCCACCCCCCAAGCCCGCCCGCCACCGCCCCACCGCCACCGCCGCCGCCCATCACCCGCCCGCTCGACCACGCGGGCCCGCACGGCCACAGCTGGCCCGCTCGGCGACGGCGGGACCGCCCGCCCAGCCACGACGGGATCGCTCGGCCGCCGCCAGGCAGCTCCACCGCCGCCGGGCCGCCGCCGCGCTTGCCGCCACCGCCCGAACCGCGCACCGGCAGCGCCCAGGGCCGGCCGTGGCAGCGCGGCCTGGGGCCGACCGTGCAGTGCGTCGCCGCAGTCGTGCCGCGCGTCGCCGCAGTCGTGCCGCGCGGACTCGCCGTGCCAACGCCGGTGGCGCGAGGCGCTGCCCGGCCTGGTCCGCCGCCGTGTTGGCCCCGTCTCGGCTCGCCCGAAGCCGTGTCCGCCGCATCCCGACTGGCCCGCCGCCGCACCGCTCGGCCGGTGCCGGGCTCGCCAGGCCGTTGGGGGCGGGTGGCGGGCCGGCCGCAGGGCCGGTTGGGGGTTTGTGGGCGCCGATCTCGGTCTGTCGTCCGCGGGGCGTGTGCACGAACGGGAACGTCGGGTGTGCTGTGGGCGTTACCGTCTGTCGTGGACGGTTCTTGGGGATTGATGCGCAGCGCGATGCGGGCTTCGGACGCGCCCACGGGGGTGCGGCGGGGGACGTTTCGGCGGGTGTTGGGGTTCGCGGCGCCGCATCGGGCGAAGTTGGTCGTGTTCCTGCTGCTCACGGTGGCTTCCGCGGTGCTCGCGGTCAGTACGCCGGTGCTCGCGGGGCGGGTGGTGGATGCGATCGTCGGCGGGCGGGACGTGTCCGTCGTGGTGTGGTTGGCCGTCGTGATCGCGGGGATCGCGGTGGTGGACGCGGGGCTCGGGTTGGTCGAGCGGTGGCAGTCGGCGCGGATCGGCGAAGGGCTCATCCACGACCTGCGGCGCGCCGTGTACGAGCACGTGCAGCGCATGCCCATCGCGTTCTTCACCCGAACGCGCACCGGGGCGCTGGTCAGCAGGCTGAACAACGACGTGATCGGCGCGCAGCGGGCGTTCACGTCGACGCTCTCGGGCGTCGTCACCAACGTCATCCAGCTGGGGCTCTCCCTGGGCGTGATGTTCACCCTTTCGTGGCAGGTGACCGCGCTCGCCCTGGTGTTGCTGCCGGTCTTCGTGATCCCCGCGCGCCGCATGGGCAGCCGGATGGCGGACCTGCAGCGGGAAGCGTCCACGCTCAACGCGGGCATGACCACCCAGATGACCGAGCGGTTCTCCGCACCCGGCGCGACGTTGGTGAAGCTGTTCGGCCGACCGGAGGCCGAGGCCGCCGAGTTCGACCAACGGGCGGCGCGCGTCCGCGACATCGGCGTCCGCACGGCGATGGCGACCCGCTGGTTCATGACCGGCCTGACGCTGGTCTCCGCCCTCGCCCAAGCCCTCGTCTACGGCCTCGGCGGCTACCTCGCGCTCACCGGCCACCTGGCTGCGGGCACCGTCGTCTCGCTCGCGCTCCTGCTCACCCGCCTCTACTCACCGCTCACCGCCCTGGCCAACGCCCGGGTCGACGTGATGACCGCCCTCGTCTCGTTCGAACGGGTGTTCGAAGTGCTCGACCTGAAGCCGATGATCGCCGAACCGCCCCACCCGCGCCGCGTGCCGGACGGCCCGGTGTCCGTCGAGTTCGAGGACGTCCGGTTCGCCTACCCGCCGGCCGACAAGGTCTCACTGGCCTCACTGGAATCAGTGGCCACACTGGACACACGCGGTGGCGAGGAGGTGTTGCACGGCGTCAGCTTCCGCGCCGAGCCGGGTCAGCTCGTGGCGCTCGTCGGGTCCTCCGGCGCGGGCAAGTCGACCATCGCCTCGCTCGTCCCCCGGCTCTACGAAGTCGACTCCGGCGCCGTCCGACTGTCCGATGTGGACGTGCGCGAACTGGCGTTCGACTCGCTGCGGGAAACCGTCGGCGTCGTCACCCAGGACGGTCACCTGTTCCACGACACGATCCGCGCGAACCTGAGCTACCCGCGACCGGACGCGACCGAGGACGAACTGTGGGACGCGCTGCGCCGCGCACGCCTGGACCACCTGGTCGAATCACTCCCGGACGGCCTCGACACGGTGGTCGGTGAACGCGGCTACCGGCTCTCGGGCGGCGAACGGCAGCGGCTCACCATCGCCCGGCTGCTCCTGGCCCGGCCGCGCGTGGTCATCCTGGACGAGGCGACCGCGCACCTGGACTCCGAGTCGGAGGCCGCCGTGCAGGTCGCGCTGACCGAGGCGTTGCGCGGCCGGACCGCGTTGGTGATCGCGCACCGGCTGTCCACCATCCGTGCGGCCGACCAGATCCTGGTCGTGGAGGACGGACGTGTGGTCGAACGCGGCACGCACACCGAACTGCTGGCGGCCCAGGGCCGTTACGCCGACCTGTACCGCACGCAGTTCGACGAAACGCCTGCCGTGACGGACGACCTGGAGGCCGCTGTCTGAAGCGACGTGCGCAGCGGCGTTCAGAGCGCGCCGAGGAACGTGCCGGTGGCGGCCACCGCGACCTTGGACGAGCCACCGTTCACCACGAGCACGGAGAACGCCAGGTCACCGCGGTAGCCGATGAACCAGCCGTGCGACCGCGTGCCGTCACCGAACTGCGCGGTGCCGGTCTTGCCGCGCACCCCGCCGTAACCGGCCAGCTCACGGGCCGTGCCGCCGGTGACGACCTGGCCCATCATCGACCGCAACGCGCTCGTGACGCCGCCGGGCAGCGCCGCCGGTGCCGCGCCCTCGGTCGGGATCTCGCGGATCAGCTGCGGGACCGGCGTGCGACCGTTGGCGACCGTGGCCGCGACCAGCGCCATGCCGAACGGCGTCGCCTGCGTCTGGCCCTGCCCGATGCCCGCCTCGACCCGGGCGGGCACGGAGTCGGCGGGCGGGATCTTGCCGGTGTTCGTGGTGATGCCCGCGACGGTGAAGTCCGACGCCAGCCCGAAGTACGCGGCGGCGTCGGGCAGAGCCGTCGGCGGCATGGTGGCGGCCAACTGGCTGAAGCTGGTGTTGCACGACGCCGCGAACGCCCGGTGCAACGGCACCGTACCCAGCTCGAACGAGTCGTCGTTGGTGATCTGCCTGGTGCCGATGGTCGCCTTGCCGGGGCACGGCACGGGAGTGTCGGCCGTCGCCAGACCGCCGGTCAACGCCGCCGTCGCGGTGACGACCTTGAACGTCGACCCCGGCTCGTAGTGGCCGTACAGCGCGAGCGGGTCGTTGCCCGTGATCGCGTTCTGCGCCACGGCCAGGATCTCACCGGTCGACGGCTGGATCGCCACCAGCATCGCCGCCTGCCCGCCCACCTGGTCGACCGCGGCCTGCGCGGCGGCCTGCGTGACCGGGTCCAGCGTGACCGTCATCGTCTTCACGGCCTGCGGCTTCTGCTCCTGCAGCACGGTGACCGGCGTCCCGGCCTGGTCGACGATCACGACCTGCCAGCCCGGCGTGCCGTTCAAGCTGCCGACCTCCTGCCGCACCGAACCCATCACCACCGGGGCGAAGTCCGGCGGCACCGGCCGACCCGTGCGGTCGACCAGCGCGCCCTCCGCGGACAGCGTGCGGTAGGCCAGGCTCTGGCCCTCGGCGAGCTGCGGGTGCAGCAGGGACGGTGACCAGTGGACGCGCCACTGGTCGTCCACCAGCCGCAACCCGACCTTGGTCGCGTACTTCAGCGGCACGCCGCCCGGCAACGTCCACGTGATGTTCACGTCGGCTTCGGTCGTCGTGGCGTCTTCGGCGACCTGTGGCAGCAGGCCGAGTTGGGCGTGGAACGACGCGCCCGGCATGCCCTGTTGCGCCCGGGCGAGTGCCGCGCCCGCCGCGTCCGCCGCGTCGGTGGCCGCCGCCGCCTGTCCCGCCTGGCCGGACGCCATCGCGGTGAAGAACCGCTGGGCGACGACACCCGGGCCCACCCGTTCGGGCTTGTCCTGGGCCTTCGGCTCACCGCCCGACCGCAGCACCACCACACCCGCGACGATCACCGCGACCGCCGCGGTGCCCCCGACAGCCAGTACCCACCGCTTCGCTCTTTTGTTCACGAATATCCCCCTTTAGCGATCGGAGGTTAACCCGACCGTGTGGAGGATTCGTGAACGTCGCTCAGCCCAGCTGGGGCACCCGCGTCTGGTACTTGCGCAGCAGGTCGGCGTTGGCCTTGTCGCCGCCCTCGACGTTCGCGCTGCGCCACAGCGGCAGCGCCACGCCCGCCTCGGCGGCCTTGTCGAACAGGCGCACCGTCAGCAGGTTCCACAGGAAGGCGGTCGCGATCGTGGACACGGCGGCGGTGACCGGGTTGGCGGGCGGGTAGGTCGCGTCGCCGGGGGGCACGAGGTTGTCCAGCACCACGGTGGCGTTCTCGGCGAGGGTCGTGCCGGCGCGGCGCGGTGCCAGCGCGCTGGCGGCGACCGACGTCACCGCGACCACGGGGCAGCCGGCGTCGGCCGCGAGGATCGCGAGTTCCACCGGGTAGGGGTTCACGCCGGAGGTGGAGAAGACGAACAGCACGTCGTGCGCGGCCAGACCCGCTTCGCGCAGCACTTCGGCGGCCAGGCCGGAGCGGCGTTCGGCGGACGTGCTGCTGACCGCGCCGTGCATCGGCAGGAGTTCGGGGTGGTAGATCGGTCGGACGCAGGCCAGGCCGCCGGCGCGGTAGAACGTCTCGGCGACCGCGGCCAGGGAGTGGCCCGCGCCCGCGGTGAGCACCATGCCGTCCGCGCGCACGCTCGCCAGCACCAGTTCCGCCACGTCGTCCAGGGCTGCCGCGTTCTGCTGCTCCACCCTGGTGAGGTGGGTGCGCACGACGTCGCCGTAGTCGGTGTCGGTCACGGGCTCGGTCGTCATGCGGTCCTCCAGTGGTCTATACCAAAAGGTGCTGGTGCCGTAGTCCTACCGGATCGTCCCATCACCCGCCAGGGTGTTGACTGCCGAACATCCATGCTGTTCAAATGAACAGCATGGATGTGTCGTGGCGTCACGAAAAGATCCTCCACCGCTTGCGGGGTGGTGAGCGGGTGTCCGTCGGCAGCCTGGCCGAGCTGGTGGGTGCTTCGGAGATGACGGTGCGGCGCGACCTCGACGTGCTGGAGCGGGAAGGGCTGCTGCGGCGGGTGCGGGGTGCCGCGGTGAGCATGTTGACGGGGGAGGAGACGCCGTACGCGGCGCGGGCGCGGCAGCGGTTGGTGGCGAAGCGGCGGATCGGGGCGGCCGTCGCCGGGCTGCTGGACGACGGCGAGACGGTGGTGCTCGACGGTGGCAGCACGACGGTCGAGGTGGCGCGGCGGCTGATCGACCGCCGGCTCACCGTCCTGCCGCTGTCGTTGCACTCGGCGGACGTGCTGCGGGGTGCTGAGCAGGTGCGGATGGTGTTGCCGGGCGGTGACATCCGGCCCGGTGAGCTGGCGTTCGTGGGGCCGTTGACCGAGCACGCGTTCCAGGTGATGCGGTTCGACACGGTGGTGCTCGGCAGCTGCGGGCTGAGCGCGCGCAATGGTGTGTCGGCGCACGATTTGGCGGAGGGCGCGGTGAAGAAGGCGGCCGTCGACGCGTCGGCGCGGGTGGTCGCGGCGATCGACAGCTCGAAGTTCGGGCGGACGGCGTTCGGTCGGGTGTGCCCGGTGGACGAGATCGACGTGCTGGTCACGGACTCGGACGCGCCGGAGGCGGAGGTGCGCCGGATTCGCGAGGCGGGCGTGGAGGTGAGGCTCGTCTGACGGCGCGCGATGCGGCCGGTGCCCGCAGCCACGTGCTTGCGGCCGCGTGCCCAAGCGCGTGATCGCCGCCGCGTTGGCCGCGAGGGGGCGGCACGTTGGGGCCGGCGTGGCTCGGCGCGTCGATGGGTTCGGCGACCGTGCTGCCGGTCGGCGCGTCGGCGGCTGGCGCCGCCGGGGTTGCCGGTGGGCGGCGGCCGGCGGCCAGCGGGTGGCGGCCGGCGGGTGGCCGGTGGGTGGCCGGTGGGTGGCCGGTGGGCGGGGGCGGGCGGCTGGCGGGCGGGTGGCACTGGAGGGGCGGCTGGTCGGCTGCGGCGGCCGAGATGGCTGGCGGCCGACGGGTCGCGGCGGTGGCTCGCGCGGCAGGGGCGGCAGGCACAGGGCGAGCGGGCCGGTGCGGCTGCCGACCGGGTGGTGTGGTGGCCGGTGAGGCTCGTCGGCGGTCAGTGGTCGGGCGTCGGGGTTGGGGCCGGGGGCGGGGGCTCCAAGGGTTCGGGGGGCCAAGGAGTCGGGCGTGGGGCTCTCCAGGGGGTCGGGCGGGGTGGTTCGGGGCTCGTCATAATCAACCGAGGTGCGGTAACGGTGTTTCCGTACATTTTCGGGGCATGATCACCCGATGGTGTGACTGCAGGTTCCTGTTTGCCCAGGTCAGGGGCGACGGTAGCGGGGTTCGACTGGGGGGAGGGGTTTCTCCGGCAGGTTGGCGTGGGCTTTTGTCATGAAGTCGAACCAGGTTCGCGCGGGAAGGGTGCCGCCGTAGATGTCGCCCTCGCCGCACAGACGAGGTGGGCCGGCGTTCACGCAGATGCCGCTCGGCGAGGTGCTGTCGTTGAACACCTGGACGGCACCGGCGTAGTCCGGGGTCGCGCCGAGGAACGCGGCGGACTTGTACTCCTCCGTCGTCCCGGTCTTGCCCAACGCCGGCCGCGTCCACCCGAACTGCTTCGCCGCCGCGGCGGCCGTGCCGCGTTCCTGGTCGTCCTCGCTCAGCCCGACCGCCAGCGCGTTCGCCAACGGCTCCTCCACGACCTGCTCGCACGGCGGCTCCTTGTACGCCGTGTCCTTCCCGTACCGGTCCGTGATCTTCACGATCGGCGTCGGACGGCACCACACCCCACCCGACATCAGCGTCGCCGACACGTTCGCCAGCTCCAGCGTGCTCGTCGGCGCCGGCCCCAGGGTGAACGACGCGTTCCCGGACTCCTTGTAGAACTCCGCCTGCGTCACCCGCAGCTCCTTCTGCTTCGACTTCCGGTCCGGCGGCACGCCCGCGATGTTGGTCGCCAACGTGTCCCGCATTCCCAGCCGGTGCGCCATGTCGACCACCGCGTCCAACCCGACCCGCTCCTCCAGGATCACGAACGCGGTGTTGGGTGAGGTGGCCAGCGCCTCCTTCAAGGTCATCCGCGGCGGGTAGCTGCCGTCGTGGTTGCGCAGGCAGTACCAGTACGTGAACGGCTCACCGGTGCCCGGGCACCCCGGCGCACCACCGCGGAACACGCGTGAGGTGTACGAACCGGGCGACTCGACGACGCTCTCGATCCCGAGCCCGCCCTTCTCCAACGCCGCCGCGGCCGTGAACACCTTGTAGACCGACCCAGCGCCGAACTTGTTCTCCACCCCGCTGGGCAGGTCGAACTGGGTCTGGAACTCCTCCTTCTTGAGCCCGTAGTCCCGGTTGGCCACCAGCGCCACGACGTCGTGCCGCTCCTTGCCCGGCCGCACGATCGCCGCCGTGTTCGCGATGCCCGGCGTCGTCTTCGGCACCTGCGCCTCGGCCGCCTGCTTGGCCTGCTGCGTGAGCGTGCGGTCCAAAGTGGTCTGGATGGTGTAGCCGCCGGTCTTCAGCTCGTTCAACGAATAACCGTTGCGGGTCAGGTGGTTCACCACGAACGAGCAGTAGAACCCGAACTCGTGCCCCGCGCCGACGCACCCGGTCGGCAGCGGGCGCACCGGCGTGGCCAGCCCCAGCGGCGCGCGCTTGTGCACCTCGGCCTGCTCGCGCGACAGCTTGCCGTTCTCCGCCATCAGGTCGATGACCATGTTCCGCCGCTCGACCGCCTTGTCCGGCCGGGCCTCCGGGTCCAGGAACGTCGGGCTGTTGACCATCCCGGCGAGCATCGCGGCCTGCGGCACGGTCAGCAGGTCGGGCGTGGTGGCGAAGTAGGCCTGGGACGCCGCCGCGATGCCGTAGATCGTGCCGCCGAACGGCACCACGTCCAGGTACCGCGACAGGATCTCGTCCTTGCTGAGCTGCGACTCCACGTGGACCGCGATCCGCGCCTCGCGCAGCTTGCGGGAGATCGTCTGCTCCTGCGCCTTCTTCTGCCCGGCGACGTCTTCCCGCTCCAGCACGTGCACCAGGTGGTTCTTCACGTACTGCTGCGTGATCGTGGACGCGCCCTGCGAGACGGTGCCCTCGGACTGGTTGCGCAGCGCGGCGCGCAGGGTGGCCAGCCAGTCGACGCCACCGTGCTCGTAGAACCGCCGGTCCTCGGCGGACACCAGCGCGTCCTTCATCACCTGCGCGACCTTGTCCGGCGGCGTGAGCACGCGGTACTGGTCGTAGAGGTAGGCGAACGGGACGCCGTCCTTGTCGGTGATGGTGGTCATCAGCGGCGGCGGCGCCTCCAGCATGTTGAGCGTGGTGGCCGCGACCTGGTCGCTGATCCGGTTGGACATGAGTCCGGCCGCGCCGAACACCGGGATCGCCATCCCGGCGACCAGCAACCCGGCCACCAGGCAGAGGCCGATGAGTTTCGCGAGGGCGGCGGTGCGCATGACCCGAGAGTTACGCTCGGACGGGCGGCGGAAACACCGGGGAAGCGGGTTCACCGCAACGTACGGACAATGACACCCGGACGTTTAACCCGGCATTGTTCACCCATTCGTGGACGTTTCTACGGAGAGTGGATTCACGCGGCGTCGGAGCGGGTGAAGGCGGCGCTGGCGAGGTCGGCCGCGTGCCGCATCGCGGCGGCGTGCAGCGCGGTCAGCGACAGCGCGTCGGCCTGTGCCGCCGGGTCGCCCTCGGCGGGCTCCAGCCGCGACTCGGCGGTCACGTAGACCACGCACTCGGCCGCCACGCTCAGCCGCCGCGCGAGGAACGCCACGGCCCTCATCAGCCGCTCCGCCTCGGCTTCGGTGATCGGCACGACGCGCGGCGGCTCGGCGTCGACCTCGGCGTCGACCTCCTGCCGACTGGCCCGGCAGGCGAGGCCGCGGTCCCACAGGCCGGCCGCCTCGTGCAGTGACTCGATGAACGGCTCCCAGTCCACTTGGGTCGAGGTCATGGTTCTCACCTTCTGTGCGTCGCGCTCATCGGGTGAGTGCCCCCGTAAGTGTCACTTCATGCCGGCTTCCTCGACGGTCGCGGGAATTGATCGTCACCGGCGCGCACCGGATGGTCACATGCCGTGCCGCGAAAGTCGGTATTTGTCATTCGTTCAGGTGTAAACGACTTCTTCAGGTTGTCCGGGTCCGGGTGGTGGTAGCCGTTCGGCAGAAGTCACGGCCGCGAGGCGCGAGCCGCCGCGAGCCGCCGGGCCCGAGCACGCTCCGCCGACGCGGAGAAGGGGAGGAACCCAATGCCGGCGCGATCACACAGGTGGCTGTCCCGCACGACCGCGTCGGCAGTGGTGCTCGCCTGCCTCGCCGCCCTCCACGTACCGGCGACCGCGGCCGAGGCCCCCGCCGACCACTCGGCCGGCTCGCAGATCGCCAAGCACGAGGGCTCGAACCCGGTCGACGCGTCCCAGCTCGTGGTCGACGGCCCCACCGTCCCGGGCATCGACGTCAGCAGCCACCAAGGCGACGTCGATTGGCCGCACTGGTGGGCCCAGGGCAAGCGGTTCGCGTACGTGAAGGCGACCGAGGGCACCGGTTACGTCAACCCCAAGTACGGCCAGCAGTACGACGGCTCGTACCAGGTCGGCATGGTCCGCGGCGCGTACCACTTCGCCCTGCCCGACCGGTCCGACGGCGCCACCCAGGCCCACTACTTCGTCGACCACGGCGGCGGCTGGAGCCCGGACGGCCGCACGCTGCCCGGCGCCCTGGACGTCGAGTACAACCCGTACAGCGACGCCAAGTGCTACGGCCTGGTACCCGAGGCGATGGTGGCCTGGATCCGCCAGTTCAGCGAGACCTACCACGCCCGCACCGGCCGCTTCCCGATGATCTACACGTCCACCTCGTGGTGGGACACCTGCACGGGCCGCCTCGGTGACTTCACCGCGACGAACCCGTTGTGGGTGGCCCGGTACGCCGAGAGCGTCGGCCCGCTGCCGTACCGCTGGTCGGCGCACGCGATCTGGCAGCACACGTCGACCCCGATCGACCAGAACCTGTTCAACGGCACCATGGACGACCTCGTGGCGCTGGCCCGGGGCTGAGTCGTCCGGAACGGCGGTGGCAGCCATGCACATCGACAAGTCCCAGGGCACGCCCTTCCCCGTGCGGTGGCGCGGCTACGACCGGCGACGAGTGGACGAGGAACTGCTCCGCACGCGGTGGGAGCTGGCCCGGCTGCGGGAGGAGCTGGAGGTGCTGCGGATCGACCGGGACGGCGCCGTGGCCACCGCGGACGACCTGATGCGGGAGCTGGAGGACGCGCGCAGCGAGCTCGCCGAGTACCGGGTGCTGCACGCCGGCTACTCGAAGGACAACGCCGTGTCCGGCTGCATCCGCTACCTGATGCACGTGGCCAGGCAGAAGGCGGACGCCTTCGAGACCGACGCGCGGGAGCGCAGCGAGCAGATGCTCAAGCGGGCGGAGGAGGTGGCGCGGCAGCAGGCCGTGCTGCTGGACGAGACCGAGCAGGAGACGCAACGGCGGCTCGCCGAGGCCGAGCAGCGGGCGCGCGAGATCGTGCAGCAGGCGACGGCGGAGGCGAGTGCCCTGCTGGGAGGCCAGGTGGACGGCCAGGACCGGTGGACCCCGGACACCGCGCCGGAGCTGGAGGTGCCGATGCCTCGCATCATCTCCGGGCCGCTGCCCGTCGTGCAGCCGGACGCCGAGGAGCAACGCCCGACCTCGGCCTGAGCGCTTCCTTCAGCTGGGCAGGTCGCGGGGGTGGTCCACGTCGTCGCCGTCCGCCACGTCGCCGCACGGCACGTCGAGCGCGCTGTGCCGGCGCAGGTAGTCACGCGCACCGGCGTCACCGACCGCCGACGCGACCACTCCCGGCCAGTGCTCGGCGCCGATCAGCACGGGGTGGCCGGGTGCGCCGTCGTACGAGGCACGCGCCAGCGCCGCCGGTGAGGCCATCACGCGCAGCCGTTCGACCGCTGCCGCCGTGACGCCGGGCGTGTCCACCGGCAGCACGACGACCGCGCCGACATCCGCGCCGACGTCCGTGCCGGTCAGCGCGGCCAGGCCCGCGCGCAGCGACGAGCCCATGCCGGTGGCCCAGTCGGGGTTGTCCACCACGACGCAGCCGGCCAGCGCGGCCCGTGCGCGCACCGACGACGCCGAGGCGCCGAGCACCACGACGACCGGCGCGCACCCGCCGTCGCGCAGCACCGCCGCGGCCCGGTCGACCCACAGCACGCCGCCGTGCGACACCAGCGCCTTGGGGCCGCCGAACCGCCGCCCGGCCCCCGCGGCGAGCAGCAACCCCGCGACCCGCATGGGGTCACACTAGGGCCTGGTGGCCCTTCAGCTCCGCCCTGTTAGCCACTTCGAGCTTGCGGTAGACCCTGGTCAGGTGCTGTTCCACCGTGCTCACGGTGATGTGCAACCGCATCGCGATCGCCCGGTTGCTGTGGCCACACGCGGCGAGGGTCGCGACCCTGCGCTCCGAGTAGGTCAACTCCGTCATACGCGGGAACACGTGCGGCACCACGGCAGCGGTTCAAATCAAGCTGAGAGATGCTCCAAGAGCAGCGCCGTCAACGCTTCGGGCGCCTCTTCCGGCACCCAGTGCGAGACGTCCTCCAGCATCTCGAACCGGTACGGCCCGGTGACCCAGTCGCCCGTGCTCAACGCCGCCGTCGAGCCGAACGCCACGTCCTCCGTGCTCCACACGTACAGGGTGGGCACGGACACCTTCCCGGCCTTCCCTCCCGGCCGACCGGCGCGGTACCAGTTCAGCGCGGCGGTCAGCGCGCCCGGCTCGGACAGCCGCCGCACGTACTCGTCGACCCGGCTGCGCGGCACCCGCCACTCGAACATCTGCCGCAACGCCGCGCCGTCGTCGTCCAGCATCCGCTTCTCGGTGTTGCTGTTGCGCCACTCGGTCATGTACCCGGACCGCAGGTGCTGGTCCTCGTCGGTGCGCAGGGCCTCGGCGAACGCGCCCGGGTGGGGCGTGGACACGACCGCGAGTTTGCGCAGCCGGTCGGGGTGCTCGGACGCGGTCCACCACGCCACCGCGCCGCCCCAGTCGTGGCCGACCAGGTCGAACGTCGACCAGCCGAGCGAGTCCGCCACCGCGAGCACGTCGCCGACCAGCGCGTCGATCCCGTACTCGGCGGCACGTTCCGGCCGCACGCCGGGGGAGTAGCCGCGCTGGTCGAACGCCACCGCCCGGAAGCCCTCGCGGCCGAGCACCGCCACCTGGTGCTCCCACTCGACGGCGGCCTGGGGGAAGCCGTGCAGCAGCAACACCGGCCGGCCGTCCTCGGGGCCCGCCGCGATCGCGTCGAAGTCGCCCTCGTCGGTCCGCACGCCCATCTGTTCGATCACGGTGCTCTTCAGTCCCCTCGCTCGACCGGTCCGCGTGTTCCGGTGGGCATTCTCGCGCGCCGGCGCGGGCCGACACCCGCACCGGCAACGCGCGGACCGCGCGGCGGAACAGGGCCTCGGCGATCCGCGCCCGCAGGACCGACCTGGGCGGCGTCCACAGGCCGGGCCAGACGCCCTGGCCGGGACGGGGCAGGTCGAGGGCGCGCCGGGACGGTTCCTGCCCGGCGGGCACGTGCTCGGCGCGGGTGGTCCGGACGCGCCCGACCTGCGCGTGCACCGGCCGGACGCGTTCTTCCGCCGGCTCGGCGTGGACGTCAAGATCGGGTTCGGCGAGGCCTACATGGTGGGCGACTGGACGTCCTCCGCCCTGGCCGATCTGCTGACCGCGTTCGCGGCGAAGCTGACCACGCTGGTGCCGCCGCGCCTGCAGCCGCTGCGCCGCTGGGTCGAGCGCCGCCACCCCGCCTCCGACAGCAACGACGTGGTCAACGCCCGGCAGAACATCCACCGGCACTACGACCTGTCCAACGACCTGTTCCGGGTGTTCCTGGACGACACCATGACCTACTCGTCGGCCTGGTTCGACGGCTCCGGCGACACCCTGTCCGACGCGCAACTGCGCAAGATCGACGGCGTGCTGGACTACGCGGGCGTGCGCGCGGGCAGCCGGGTGCTGGAGATCGGCACGGGCTGGGGCGCGCTGGCCGTGCGGGCGGCCCGGCGGGGCGCGACCGTCACCTCGCTGACCCTGTCCGCCGAGCAGCGGGCGCTGGCCGTGCGGCGGGCGGCCGAGGCCGGTGTCGGTGACCGCGTCACCGTGCACCTGCGCGACTACCGGGAGGAACGCGGCCGGTACGACGCGGTGGTGTCGGTGGAGATGATCGAGGCCGTCGGCGCCGAGTACTGGCCCGCCTACTTCGCCGCAGTCGACCGGGCGCTGGTGCCCGGCGGCCGGTTCGGGCTCCAGTCGATCACCATGCCGCACGACCGGATGCTCGCGAGCGCGTCCAGCTACACCTGGATGCACAAGTACATCTTCCCCGGCGGGCTGATCCCGTCGGTCCGGGCGATCGAGGACGCCGTGCGCGAGCACACCGCGATGCGGCTGGTCGAGAGCCGCGAGTTCGGCCGCGACTACGCCGAGACCCTGCGCCGGTGGCGCGAGCGGTTCCTGGCCCGGTGGGACGAGGTGGCCTCGCTCGGCTTCGACGAGACGTTCCGGCGGATGTGGGAGTTCTACCTCGCTTACTCCGAAGCGGGCTTCCGGGTGGGCTACTTGGGTGTCCGACAGTTCGCCGCGGTGAAGTAGCGGAGGCCTCCCACTCGGCCGAACGGCTTATCCGCCATCACCTCCGGGTGCTGTTGCGACCACGCTGCGTCGGATCGTGGTCAGCTTTGGCTTGTCCCGTATCAGGAGCGCCACTGCTTGCTCCTCATCAGTGAGCCGGGATGGCCGGAGGTTGGACGAGCGGGAGGAGGTCGCCGGATGGTGCAGCACGCATCCGTGCGAGCTGACGTCGAGGTGGGGGTCGGCGCGGTCCGCGACGACGTGGGCGTGACCGGTCGTCCCGAGGTCAGGTTGCTGGTGGGCGGGGGCCCGCGCCCGGTGACCGCCCAGTGGCTGGCCGAGGCCGAGCTGTCGGAACTGGTCGACGAGGCGCTGCTGGGTGAACCGTGCGCGATCGGCCAGCTCCTGGCGCGCATCCAGCCGCTGGTGCTGCGCTACTGCCGGGCCCGGGTCGGGTCGAGGGAGCGCACGCTCGTCTCGGCCGAGGACATCGCCCAGGAGGTGTGCCTGGCGGTGGTGTCGGCGCTCGGCAAGTACCAGTACGAGCCGGGCTCGTTCCTGGCGTTCGTCTACGGGATCGCCGCGCACAAGGTCGCCGACGCGCGAAGACGGGCGGTGCGCAGCCGCGCCGAGGTGGTGCCCGAGCTGCCCGACACGCCGACCCTGGAGGCCGGGCCGGAGCAGCGGGCCATGACCGGCGAGATGATCGGCCACGTCACCCAGCTGTTGCAGAGGCTGCCGGAGCGGCAGCGCGAGATCCTGGTGCTGCGGGTCGCCGTCGGGCTGTCGGCGGAGGAGACGGCGGCGGCCGTCGGTTCGACCGCGGGCGCGGTCCGCGTCGCACAGCACCGGGCACTGGCCCGAATGCGTGAGATGTTCGCGGCTGTCGACGGCTGACCCGGCCTGGCATCGTGGGAACATGGCCGCCACGCCTCCGCTCGTGCCACCGGACCAGCCGGCGCCGTCCGCACAACCGGACGCGAGTGCCGCGCCGGTGTTCGACGTGCTGCTGTCGGGGACCGTGTTCCTGGACATCATCTTCACCGGCCTGCCCCGCCCGCCCGCTCCGGGCACCGAGGTGTGGGCCGAAGGGCTCGGCTCGTGCCCCGGCGGCATCGCCAACCTCGCCGTGGCGCTGAGCAGGCTGCAACTGCGGACCGCGCTGTCCGCCGCGTTCGGCGAGGACGCCTACGGCGACTTCTGCTGGGAGATCCTGGCCGAGCAGGAGGGCGTCGACCTCTCCTACTGCCGCCGGTTCTACGGCTGGCACTCGCCGGTGACCGTGTCCATGGCGATGGACCGCGACCGGTCGATGGTGACGCACGGTCACCGGCCGCCCGTGTCGGCCGACGAGATCCTCGACCCGCCGCCCCGCACGCGGGCGTGCTTCGTGCACGTCGGCCCGGAGGACGAGCGGTGGGTGGCGCAGGCGAAGGAGCAGGGCGCGCTGCTGTTCGCCGACATCGGGTGGGACCGGACCGAGCTGTGGGCGCCGGAGCTGCTGCGGCGGTTGGAGCGGTTCGACGCGTTCCTGCCCAACGACGCCGAGGCGCAGCGGTACACCCGGTCGGACACGCCCGAGCGGGCCGCGATGGCGTTGGCCGAGCACGTGCCCGTGGTGGTGGTGACGCGGGGTGGCGGTGGCGCGGTGGCGGTCGACTCGGGCACCGGCGAGGTGGTGGACGTGCCGGGGCTGAACGTCGCGCCGCTGGACTCCACCGGCGCGGGTGACGTGTTCGGCGCCGGTTTCGTGCTGGGGACGCTGTCGGGGTGGCCGCTGGCGGACCGGGTGCGGTTCGCGAACCTGTGCGCCGCGCTGTCGGTGCAGCACTTCGGCGGGTCGCTGTCGGCGCCGGGCTGGGCGGACATCGCCACCTGGTGGCGGACGGTGTCGCGGCGGCCGGACGAGGACCTGAAGGGGTACGCGTTCCTGGAGGACGTGCTGCCCGGCCACGCAGGGGTGGAGGTCCGGCGGGCCAGCGCGACGATCCGGCTGCGCGCGTCGCACTGAGCACCGCCGGGGCGTCCACGCGGGCGTGAGGCTGGTCACCTCCGCGTGCCCGGAGCGCTGCGCCGTCCGGCCGAGCGGGGTTTGACCACGGCCTCCGGTGGGCAGGAGTAACTTCGACAACCGTCGCCGAAGATCGCGCCGAAAACTTCTGCTCCTCACGGAGCAACCTGCGGTGCTCCTCGTGCGACTTAGTCAGTGGGGGTTCCCGCGGGGTTGTGGAAGGGGTTGCTGGTCGGTGTTCGCCGCGCGCGCGACAGGTCTGGTCAAGTTGGTGGGGTTGTGCCTGATGGCGGGCGTGCTCGTCGCGGCGGTGCTGTTCCCGGTGGTGGGCGGCCTCGGGCTGGCGTCCAACCGGGCCGCGGACACCGTGGACCAGACCTCCGGTGAGCTGACCAAGGCCGAGCTGCCCCTCGTGACGACGGTGCTGGACATGCACGGCCAGCCGATCGCGTACCTCTACGACCAGTACCGCGTGCCGGTGCCGTCCGAGGGCATCGCGGACACCATGAAGGCCGCGATCATCGCGATCGAGGACAAGCGGTTCTTCGAGCACAAGGGCGTCGACTGGCAGGGCATCGCCCGTGCCGCCGCCAAGGCCGGTGTCGACGGCGAGACCACCCAGGGCGCCTCGACGCTCACCCAGCAGTACGTGAAGAACTACCTCGCGTTCGTGGTCGGCAAGGGCTCGGAGGAGGCCTACGAGAAGGCGACCGAGGTGACGTTGGGCCGCAAGATCAGCGAGGCCCGCATCGCCACCCAGCTCGAGCAGAAGATGAGCAAGGACGAGATCCTCACCGCCTACCTCAACGTCGTCCCGTTCGGCAACGGCGCGTTCGGCGTGGGCGCGGCGGCGCGCACCTACTTCGACACCACCCCGGACAAGCTGACCGTGCCGCAGGCCGCGATGCTCGCGGGCCTGGTCAACGAGCCGAGCAGGCTCAACCCGGGCTCCGACGTGGACGCCGCGATCAAGCGCCGCAACACCGTGATCGACCGGATGCGCGACAACGGCGCGTTCGGCCCGGACGCGAAGGTCGCCGAGGAGAAGGCCGCCGAGTACAAGGCCACCGACATCGGCGTCGTGCCCGACCTGAAGCTGCTGCCCAACGGCTGCGTCGGTGCGGGCGACGGTCCGGTCTACGGCTTCTTCTGCCGCTACCTGATCGACTACCTGGAGAAGGCGGGCCTGCCGACCGAGGAGCTGCTGCGCGGCGGGTACACGATCACCACGACCATGGACCCGGTCGCCACCCGCGCGGCCAAGGACGCCGCCATGGCGCAGGTGCCCAAGACCCAGCCGGGCATCGCCAACGCGATGGCCGTGGTGCAGCCGGGCACGGACAAGCACCGGGTGCGCGCGCTGGCCGCGAACCGCGACTTCGGCAACAACGCCGACGCCGGGCAGAGCGCCTACTCGATCCCCGCCGAGGTGACCAAGTTCGGCGCGGGCTCGATCTACAAGGTGTTCACCGCCGCGTCGGCGCTGGAGCGCGGTGTCACGGGCATCGACAAGCAGATCGACGTGCCGAAGACCTACACCTCGCGGGTCTACAAGAACGGCAACAAGCCCTACACGGTCAAGAACGCGGGCGACTACAAGGAAAAGATGACCTTGACCGAGGCGCTGGCCCAGTCGCCGAACACCGCGTTCATCATCCTGGAGGAGCAGGCCGGGCTGAACAACGTGGTCGACATGGCCTACCGGCTGGGGCTGCGCGAGTCGATGCAGGGCGTGAACGGCTCGGGCGACCCGCTCAAGGCCGACGGCTCCAACGGCCCGTCCCAGGGTGACGTCTACAAGCGGGACAACAGCGGCTCGTTCACCCTCGGCGCGGGTCCGACCAGCGTGCTGGAGCTGGCGAACGTGGCGGCGACGATCGTCAGCGGCGGCAAGTGGTGCCCGCCGACGCCGGTGGAGAAGGTCGTGGACCGCAACGGCCAGCCGGTGCAGCTGAAGGAAGCGCCGTGTGACCAGGCCGTCGCACCCGAGGTGGCGAACGCCCTGGCGGTCGGCATGAGCGCGGACACCGAGCCGGGCGGCACGGCGGCGCAGGCGGCGTCGAACGCGGGCTGGAACCGGCCGATGATCGGCAAGACCGGCACCACCGAGAACCACTGGTCGGTGGCGTTCATGGGCGCCACTCCGCAGTTCGCCGGCGCGGTCATGACGTTCACCGATGGGGTGGCTCCGCAGGTGATCTGCAACGGCACCCCGCCGAGGCTGTGCGGCCGGAACGACGCGGGCGGTGTTTTCGGTGGTCAGGTGGCTGCGCCGACGTGGTTCAACACCATGCGGGTGATCCACGAGGGCCAGCCGCCCGCCGGCCTGCCGCCGGTCGAGCCGCGCTACCGGTAGCCGACCTTCGTCACGGGTTACGTCACGCCCAAAGGTGCCTCTGACCTGGCCTTTTATAACGAGCTGATACGGAACTTACGGGTACTCGAACACGCTGGGTGACGATCAGTGGGCTTCCTCACCAAAAAGCACTAGTGGTTTCGCCAGGGCTTGCCCTTTCTTGTTACATCGGGTTACGGTCCCCGCCGCATGTCACGGTTCGGTCACCATAGGGACACGGCGTCGCTCCCCGAAAGCGCCGCCAGCCTGGATCCCCCGCCAGGTGTCCCTGTGACCGGGCCGTGCTCCCCGATGCAGGAAGGCACTACCTTGGCACGGCACACGAAAGCCGGAGGTCGACGCGCGTTCACCGCGCCCCACACCTCCTCCCGCAAACGCTCCCACCGCGCGGAGTGCGATCGGAAGCCCGTGAGCGGCCGGGTCGCGGCGGTCGTCGTCGCGGCGGGCGCCCTCGCCACCGGCGTGGGCGCCACCGGCGGCCTCGACGGCGGCGACGCCCGGTTCCTCCCGGTCGGCGCGAGTTCCGACCTGGCGGCCGCCCTGGTGCACACCTCCGCGCCCCGCGAGGCCGAGGTCCGCACCGTCCACGCCGTCGAGCCCGCGTTCGAAGCGGCGAAGCTGCTGCGCTCCGAAGGGCTCTTCGTCCGGCAGCACGTCGACCAGGCGATCCGCCGCGCGTCCGACGGCTACGCCGCGCGCCAGGCCGAGCTGAAGCGGCAGCAGGAAGCCGCCGCGGCCGAGCAGGCCCGCATCGACGCCGAGAATGCCCGGATCGCCGAAGAACAGGCCCGGATCGCCGAGCAGCAGGCCGCCGAGCGGGCCGCCGCCGAGGCTGCGAGCCGGCCGAAGGTCGCCAAGCCCGCCGAGGGCTCGTTCACGTCCGGCTTCGGCGCCCGCTGGGGCACCACCCACTACGGCGTGGACATCGCCAACTCCATCGGCACCCCGATCTTGTCCGCCATGGACGGCGTCGTGGTCGAGTCGGGCCCGGCGTCCGGCTTCGGCCTGTGGGTGCGCGTGCGGCACGACGACGGCACGATCACCATCTACGGCCACATCAACGAGAGCCTGGTGTCGGCGGGTCAGCGGGTCAACGCGGGCCAGCAGATCGCCACCATGGGCAACCGCGGCCAGTCCACCGGCCCGCACCTGCACTTCGAGGTGTGGATCAACGGCTCGCAGAAGATCGACCCGGTCGGCTGGCTGGGCGAGCGCGGCATCTCCCTGTAGAGACTTCGCGTACCGCGGCAAGCGCGCTCGACATTCGAAGCACGCGCGAACCCCGCGCCCAGGGCCACGCACGACGGCTTGTCGGCGCGTACCACGTTCTGCCCCGCCGGGCTCACTCCGGCGGGGCAGAACGGCGTACAGGGGCGGGTACGCGCAAGGTTTGGCTACCCGGCTCTGGGACGGGCGACGCGTGAGCTGCGCCACCCCGGGTGGTCTTGTACGGTTGCATACCGACTGGTCGGTACCTGCGGTACGGTGGCGGCCGGACACCTTCAGGGAGGCGATCGTGGGTCGTTGGGGAATCACGCTGCCGCTGACCGGCGTGCCGGTGCTCGACCACCGCGCGCTGGTGGCCGAACTGGCCGACCTCGGCTACACCGACGTCTGGTCGGCCGAGACCGCGGGCACCGACGCGTTCACGCCGCTGGCGCTCGCCGCGCAGTGGTCGGACCGCGTCCGGCTCGGCACCGCCATCGCCCCCGTGTACACGCGCGGACCGGCGACGCTGGCGATGACCGCGGCGACCCTGGCCGAGGTGTCCGGCGGGCGGTTCGTGCTGGGCATCGGGTCGTCCTCGCCCGCGATCGTCGAACGCTGGAACGGCGTGCCGTTCCGCGACCCGTTCAAGCGCACCCGGGACACGCTGCGGTTCCTCAAGGCGGCGTTGACGGGCGAGAAGGTGTCCGAGGAGTACGAGACGTTCGCCGTGCGCGGCTTCAAGCTGGAGCGCGCGCCCGAGCACCGGGTGCCGATCATGCTGGCGGCGTTGCGCCCGGGGATGCTGCGGCTGGCCGGCCGGGAGGCCGACGGCGCGATCACCAACTGGCTCGGCGCGGACGACGTGCCCAAGGTGCGTGCCGAGATGGACGGCGGCGAGCTGGCCGCCCGGATCTTCGTGTGCCCGACCGAGGACGCCGCCGCGGCCCGTGCGCTGGGGCGGATGCTGATCAGCACGTACCTCACCGTGCCCGCGTACGCGGCGTTCCACGACTGGCTCGGCCGCGGCGAGGCGTTGCGCCCGATGCACGAGGCGTGGGCGTCCGGTGACCGGCGCGGCGCGGGCGCGCTCATCCTCGACGAGGTGGTGGACCAGCTGATCGTGCACGGCAGCGTGGACGAGTGCCGCGCGCACGTGGCGAAGTACGCGGCCAACGGCGTCGACACGCCCGTCATCGCCCTGTTGCCCACCGGCGCGGACCAGCTCGACCTGGTGCGCGCCCTGGCGCCGGGGGCCTGACCGTGGCGCGGCGCACCGGGGCGACGCCCGAGCGGATCGTGGGCGCGGCCGTGCGGTTGTTCGCCGCGAAGGGGTTCGACGCGACGACGGTGCAGGAGGTCGTCGAGGCCGCCTCGGTCACCAAGGGCGCGCTCTACCACTACTTCGGGTCCAAGGACGACCTGCTGTTCGAGATCTACCGGTCGCTGATCGGGCGGCAGATGGCCGACCTGGACCGGATCGTGGCGGCCCGGCTGGACGCGGCCACCACGGTCCGGCGGATCCTGGTCAGCCTGGTCGAGACGACGGCGGCGAGCGTGGACGAGACCGCGGTGTTCGTGCGCGAGATGCACCGGCTGGACGCCGAGCGGATGGCGAGCTTCCGGTCTGAGCGGCGGAGGTACCACGAGACGTTCCGGTCCGTGGTCGAGCAGGCGCAGCGGGCCGGTGAGTTCGGCTCGGGCGTGCCTGCTGACACGGTCGTGCTGATCGCGTTGGGCGTGGTCAACCAGCTGCCGACCTGGTACCGGCCGGAGGGGCCCAAGTCGCCGGCGCAGCTCGGTGAGGAGATCGCCGACTTTGTCCTGGCCGGGTTGCGGCCCTGGTGATGGGGTGCGGCTTTCAAAGCTTCGAAAAGCTTGAAAGCGTCCTCGCCGGACGGGCAGATCAGCAGGATGACCTCCCGCTCGTTCCGTCTCGGTCTCGTTGCGTCGGGGATGTCCTGTTGCGTCGTGGTCCCGGGGTGCGTGTCATCCCACCGACCTCCCTCCGGGCTACCACACGCGTCAAGAGGGCGCCCGAAGTTGGGGTATCAGGCAGCGCTTGCACGACGCCCTCTTGACACGTGCGGTAGGGCTACGCCAGGTCGGCGGGATGACACGAACCCCTACTTCTGAAAAGCGGCCGCACCCGCCCCGGGCCTGTTCGTCCCCGCGCTCGCCGGCGACCCCCTGCACGTGCCACTGGCGGCGCTCTTTCTCCCTCATAGGAGGGCTTCGTGTCATCCCGCCGACCTGGCGCAGCCTTACCGCACGTGTCAAGGGCGGCGCGTCCACCTTTGCCTGCTACTTCACTTAGGGCTCGCGCCGCCCTTGACACGTGTGGTAACCCGGAGGGAGGTCGGTGGGATGACACGGAGTCCGGGACCACCAACCCAACCGGAGTTCCCAACCCAACAAGACCGAGACGGGACCGGGGGATGTCATCCTGCTGATCTGCCCGTCCGGCGAGGACGCTTTTCAGGGCTTTTGATCTTCCCTCTATGGCGGTCAGGCGGTGCGGTCGGCCCGTTCGCGCAGCACGGTCAGCGCCTTGTCGGCGTGGGTGTTCATGGCGAACTCGGATTTGATGACGTCGATCACGGTCCGGTCGGTGTCGATGACGAACGTGTGCCGCTTCACCGGCAGCGGCCCGAAGCGGCGCTTCACCCCGAACCGCGCGGCCACCTCGCCGTCGCCGTCGGACAGCAGCGGGTAGTCGAACTCATGCCGGGTGGCGAACTCATTCTGCCGCTGCACGGAGTCCGGACTTATGCCCACCCGCTGCGCCCCGACCTCTGCGAACTCGGCCGCGAGGTCGCGGAAGTGGCAGCTCTCGGCGGTGCACCCGGCGGTCATCGCGGCGGGGTAGAAGAACAGCACCACGGGGCCGTCGGCGAGCAGCCCGGACAGCGTGCGCGGCGTGCCGTCCTGGTCGGGCAGGGTGAAGTCGGGTGCCTGGTCGCCTGCCTTCATGGCGGTCCTCTCGCAGGGTGTCGATCACGTGCCGCAGGGTGCTGGGGACAAGGCAACCGTACGGTTCTCGCTAATCTCGTACCAGGCCGGGAGGTGTGAGTTGACGAGCATGTCCGACGTCGCGCGGGCCGCCGGGGTGTCCGCGGCGACGGTGTCGCGGGCGCTGCGCGGCGAGCCCGGCGTGTCCGAGGCGACCCGCCGGTACGTGACCGAGGTCGCCAAGCGGATGCGGTACGCGATCGCGCGGGACGCGTCCAGCCTCGCCGGCGGTCGGCGGTACGCGGTCGCCGTGCTGACCGCCGACGTGGGCCGGGGCGACCTGCTCGCGGGCGCGGAGGGCGCGTTGCGGCAGGCCGGGTACGACGTGCTGCTCTACGTGCTGCGCGACGCCGACGCGCGCAAGCGGTTCTTCGAGGAGCTGCCGCTGGCCCGGCGGGTCGACGGGGTGCTCGCGCTCGCGGTCAACCTCACCGACGCCGAGGACGCCGCGCTGGCGGGCTTGGACGTGCCCGTGGTCGCGGTGTGGGACGGCGACCTGCGCGAGGCGCTGCGGCTGGCCGTCGGCCACCTCACCGGGCTGCGCCACCGGGACGTGGCGCTGGTGCTGGCCGGCGACATCGACGAGTCCTACGACGAGGTGCTGGTCGCCGAGGGGCTGTCGGTCCGTCCGGAGTGGACGCTGTGGTCGTCCTCGACGGTGGCGGGCGGCGAGCAGGTGGTGGACGCGCTGCTCGACGGCGAACGGCTGCCGTCCGCGGTGATCAGCACGAGCGGCGAGGTGGCGCTGGGCGTGTTCCTGCGGCTGCGCCGCGACGGCCGCGACGTGCCCGGTGACGTGTCGATCGTCAGCCTGGAGGGCACCGACCTGGCCCGCGCCGTGGGCATGACCGCGGTGGAGGGCGCCTGGCGGGAACGCGGCGAGCACGCCGTGGACGTGCTGCTGGCCCGGCTGCGCGGCGAGGAGGACGACACCGAGCCGCCGTCGGTGCAGCTGGTGGTGCGCGAGTCGACCGGCCCGGCAGGTTCTTGACGCGGCGAGGTTTGAACTCACTCGGCTGGGTTATTAACCACGGGCAACCTCCTGCAACCTTTGGGTGACCAGTTGTCACCAGCCTGGATTCCGACCGACGGGGAAGGCGAAGCTGTCCGACGTGGACGACGAGCTCGCGGCACTGGCCGAGGCCCACGGCGTGGCCACCCACTACGAGGACGCCACCCAACGCCGAGCCGACGTCGACCCCGATGTGGTGGTCGCGGTGCTCGCGCAGCTGGACGTGGACGCCTCGACGCCGGAGGCGGTCCGGCGCGCGCTCGCCGCGGCGAAAGTACCGCCGCGCACGGTCGTCCTGCGCGAAGGCGACGTCCTGACCGAGCCCGGAACGGTCGAGCTGGAGGACGGCGGCAAGGTCGAGCTGCCCGCCGCGTTGCCGCTGGGCTACCACCGGCTCGGTGCGCGGACCGTGATCGTCGCGCCGCGCAAGCTCTCACCCGTCCCCCGGTCGTGGGGGTGGATGCTCCAGCTCTACGCGATGCGCTCGGCCGAGTCGTGGGGCATGGGCGACTACGCCGACCTCGCCACGCTGGCCCGGCGCAGCGCGGCCGAACTCGGCGCGGGCGTGCTGCTGGTCAACCCGGTGCAGGCGATCAGCCCCACCCTGCCGGTGGAGCGCTCGCCGTACTCGCCGTCGAGCCGTCGCTTCGCCAACCCGCTCTACCTGCGGATCTCCGACGTCCCGGCCTACCGCGCCGCCGACGACGCCACCCGTGCCGAGATCAACGCGCTGCGCCCGCCCGCCGACACCGACCTGATCGACTACGACGCCGTCTGGACGGCCAAGGCCAAGGCGCTCGAACTGCTCTGGCGGCATGAGGAGCACCGCGCGCCCGAGGGCGAGCTGCTGGACTTCGCCCGGTTCTGCGCGCTGGCCGAGGTGCACGGCCCGGACTGGCGCGAGTGGCCGCCCGAGCAGCGCGACCCGGCCACCGCCACCCCCGACCCCGAGCGGGTGGCGTTCCACGCGTGGCTGCAGGAGCTGTGCGAGCAGCAGCTGGCCGCCGCGCGCCGGGCCGCGCGTGACGCGGGCATGCCCGTCGGCGTCGTGCACGACCTGCCGGTGGGCGTCAACCCCGGCGGCGCGGACACGTGGGCCGTCCGCGACGCGTTCGCCGCGGACGTCACGGTCGGCGCGCCACCGGACGCGTTCAGCCGCCTCGGCCAGGACTGGGGCCTGCCGCCGTGGCGGCCCGACCGGCTCGCCGAGCAGGGCTACGAGCCGTTCCGGGCCGTGGTGCGCAGCGTGCTGCGGCACGCCGACGGCATCCGCATCGACCACGTCGCCGGCCTGTGGCGGCTGTGGTGGATCCCGCCGGGCGAGCCACCCAAGCGCGGCACGTACGTGCACTACGACCCGGACGCCATGCTGGCCGTGCTGACGCTGGAGGCGCACCGGGCCGGCGCGGTCGTCGTCGGCGAGGACCTCGGCACGGTCGAGCCGAAGGTCACCGAGGCGTTGCACGAGCACGGCGTGCTCAGCTCGGCGGTGCTGTGGTTCCAGCGCGAGTACGACCTGCCCGACCACCCGCTGGTGCCGCCGGAGAAGTGGACCGCGTCGGCCATGGCGAGCATCTCCACCCACGACCTGCCGACGGTGGCCGGGTTCCTGGCCGCCGAACACATTCGGGTGCGAGCCGAACTGGGGCAGTTTGAGGGGCCGGTGGACGGGGAATACCGGGCAGCCGAGCGTGAGCGCGGGGAGTTGCTCGAACTCCTCAAGCAGGAAGGTGTACCTGCCGATGACCTGGTTACCGCGTTCCACGCACTGCTCGCGAAAGCCCGTTCCGTGCTCGTGCTGACCTCGCCGCAGGACGCGCTGGGCGAGACCCGCCAGCCCAACCTGCCCGGCACCACCGACCAGTACCCGAACTGGCGCATCCCGCTGCCCGTCGCGCTCGACGAGTTGTTCGTCGACCCGCGCGTGCGGCGGGTGGCCGGGGTGCTGGCGGACGGCCGCACGCCCACACTCGACGGGAGCGGTTCGTGATGAAGCGAAACCCGCACGTCACAGCGCGCGGCCCGGCCGCGGAGTATCGTCAACCAGTCACCCGCGCCAAGGTTGGAGGTGGCAGTCACCCGTGAACACCGACTTGATGTCCCGTACCGGGCTGGTGCCCGAGCAGATGATTCCCCAGAGCAGCAGCACCCCCGCGGACGCTCTGGAGTCGACCGTCGAGAAGGTCCTGGTGGCCGTCCGACCGTCGAACCTGGCCGATCCGCTTTCCGGCGCCCTGGACGCCGAAGAGTCCCTTCGGGACGCTCTGCGGCGCACCGACGTGGGTTCCGACGGAGCGCTCGCCCAGGCGGTGGCCTGCGCCGAGGCCGCCTGCGAGCACCTGCGCTACTGCGAGTGGCAGGAGGCGAGGTTGCTCCTGGTCGCCGCGCGCGGCCAGCTCGTCAGGTCGCACGCCGGCAGGACGTGATCTAGAACGGTAGGGGTCGGAACGTCCAAGCTCGTCCGGAGGAAACCCTGTGCGGCCGTGGCCCGGAACTCCCTACCCGCTCGGCGCCGCCTACGACGGCGTGGGCACCAACTTCACCCTCTTCTCGGAGGTCGCGGACTACGTCGAGCTGTGCCTGTTCGACGATGACGGGACCGAGACGCGCGTGCGGCTGCCGGAGGTGGACGGCTTCGTCCACCACGGCTACCTGCTCGGCGTCGGTCCCGGGCAGAAGTACGGCTACCGCGTGCACGGGCCGCACGACCCGGAGCGCGGCCTGCGGTGCAACCCGAACAAGCTGCTGATCGACCCGTACGCCAAGGCGATCACCGGCGACGTCGACTGGCACGAGTCGCTGTTCGGCTACCGGTTCGGCGACCCGGACTCGCGCAACGACCTCGACTCGGCCGGTCACGTGCCGCTGTCGGTCGTGGTCAACCCGTTCTTCGACTGGGCGAACGACCGCCCGCCGAAGACCCCGTACAACGAGTCGGTCATCTACGAGACCCACGTGCGCGGCCTGACCATGCAGCACCCCGAGGTGCCGGAGCGGTTGCGCGGCACGTACGCGGGGCTGGCGCACCCCGCGGTGATCGACCACCTGCGCGGCCTCGGTGTCACGGCGGTCGAGCTGATGCCGGTGCACCACTTCATCACCGATCACGGACTGCAGCAGAAGGGCCTCCGGAATTACTGGGGCTACAACACGATCGGGTTCTTCGCGCCCCACGCCGGTTACGCCGCGTTGCCGGAGTCGGCGAACCAGGTGCAGGAGTTCAAGGGCATGGTGCGCGCCCTGCACGAGGCGGACATCGAGGTCATCCTCGACGTGGTCTACAACCACACCGCCGAGGGCAACCACCTGGGCCCCACGGTGTCCATGCGCGGCATCGACAACCAGGCGTACTACCGGCTGGTGGACGACGAGCCGCAGTTCTACATGGACTACACCGGCACCGGGAACTCGCTGAACGTGCGCAGCCCGCACACGTTGCAGCTGATCATGGACTCGCTGCGGTACTGGGTGACCGAGATGCGGGTCGACGGGTTCCGGTTCGACCTGGCCGCGACCCTGGCCCGCGAGTTCTACGACGTGGACCGGCTGTCCACGTTCTTCGACCTGGTGCAGCAGGACCCGGTGGTGTCGCAGGTGAAGCTGATCGCCGAGCCGTGGGACGTCGGGCCGGGCGGGTACCAGGTCGGCAACTTCCCGCCGCTGTGGACCGAGTGGAACGGCAAGTACCGCGACACGGTGCGCGACTTCTGGCGCGGCGAGCCGGCCACGCTGGGCGAGTTCGCGTCCCGCATCACCGGGTCGTCCGACCTGTACCAGGACGACGGCCGCCGCCCGTACGCGTCGATCAACTTCGTCACCGCGCACGACGGGTTCACGCTCAACGACCTGGTGTCGTACAACGAGAAGCACAACGAGGCCAACGGCGAGGACGGCCGTGACGGTGCCGACGACAACCGGTCGTGGAACTGCGGTGTCGAGGGGCCGACGGACGACCCCGAGGTGAACGACCTGCGGGCCAGGCAGCGGCGCAACCTGCTGGCCACCGCGTTGCTGTCGCAGGGCGTGCCGATGCTGCTGCACGGCGACGAGCTCGGCCGGACCCAGCGGGGCAACAACAACGCCTACTGCCAGGACAACGAGCTGTCCTGGGTGGACTGGACGTTGGCGGAGAAGAACCGGGACCTGGTCGAGTTCACGTCGGCGCTGACCGCGTTCCGCCGGCAGCACCCCGTGCTGCGGCGGCGCCGGTTCTTCCAGGGCAAGCCGATCCGCAAGGGCGACGAACTCCGCGACATCGCCTGGTTCACACCTTCGGGTGAAGAGATGACGGAGCAGAACTGGGGCGACGACTTCGGCCGCTGCGTGGTGGTGTTCCTCAACGGCGAAGGCATACCCGACCTCGACCAGCGGGGGATGCGGGTGCTGGACGACTCCTTCCTGCTCGCGTTCAACGCGCACCACGAGGATATCGAGGTGACGCTGCCCGAGGAAGGCTATGGTTCCCAGTGGACGGTCGTCATCGACACCGCGACGGGTGAGGTGACGCCACTTCCCGAGCAGGGTGACGTCGTGGCGGCGGCCGGCACGCTCACGCTGGTGGCCCGGTCGCTGGTGGTGCTGCAACGGCTGGAGCAGGAGTGAGCGGCGAGCCGGTCGGTGGTGCGCCGTCGTCGACCTACCGCATCCAGTTCACGCCCGACTTCACGTTCGCCGACGCCGAAGCCGTGGTCGACTACCTGGACGCGTTGGGTGTCGGCGCGTTGTACGCCTCACCGGTGCTGGAGGCCGTGCCCGGCTCCACCCACGGCTACGACGTGGTCGACCCGACCCGCGCCCGCGAGGAGCTGGGCGGCGAGTCGGGTCGGGTGGCGCTGCACAAGGCGCTCAAGCGGGCGGGGCTCGGGTTGGTGCTCGACATCGTGCCCAACCACATGGCGGTCGGCCCTGACGACGTGAACAAGTGGTGGTGGGACGTCCTGCGGAACGGCCGGGAGTCGCGGTACGCCGGGTTCTTCGACATCGACTGGGACTCGGGGCCCCTGCTGCTGCCGTTCGCGGGTGACGAGGCGTCCGAGGAGGAGCACGAGCACTACCGGTTGGTGTTCTGGCGGCGCGGCAACACCGAGCTGAACTACCGGCGGTTCTTCGACATCACCACGTTGGCCGCGGTGCGGGTGGAGGAGCCCGCGGTGTTCGAGGCCACGCACGGCGAGGTGCTGAGGTGGGTGGCGGCGGGTGAGGTGACCGGGTTGAGGGTCGACCACCCCGACGGGCTGGCCGATCCCGGCGAGTACGTGCGGCGGCTCAAAGAACGCTCGGGCGTGTGGCTGGTGGTGGAGAAGATCCTCGGCGCGGACGAGCGGTTGCCGGTGAGCTGGCCCGCCGACGGCACCACCGGCTACGACGCGTTGCGCGAGGTCTGCGGCCTGTTCGTGGACCCGGCGGGCGAGGCGGCGTTCACCGCGCTGGCCGAGGAGTTCGCCGTGCCGACCGACTTCGCCGCGGTCGAGCACGAGTGCCGCGACCTGGTGACCCGGACGATCCTGCGCGCCGAGGTCCGCCGGATCGCGGCCCTGGTGCGGGACGTGGACCGGGCCGAGGCCGAGCGGGCGGTCGCCGAGGTCATGGTCAACTTCCCGGTCTACCGCTCCTACCTGCCCGAAGGGCTCGACGCGTGGACGGAGGCGGTGAACGCGGCCACGTCACCGGCGGCACCGGCGCTGGACCGGCAGGTGCGCGCCGAACCGCACGGCGAGCTGGCCACGCGCCTGCAGCAGACGTCCGGCATGGTCGTCGCCAAGGGCACCGAGGACACCGCGTTCTACCGCTACACCCGGTTCGTGGCGCTCAACGAGGTCGGTGGCGCCCCGGACCGCTTCGGCGTGCCACCGACCGAGTTCCACGCCCGCGCCGCGCTGCGGGAGGCCGGGTCACCGGCGTCGATGACGGCGCTGTCGACGCACGACACCAAGCGGTCGGAGGACGTGCGGGCCCGGCTCGCGGTGCTGGCTGAGCTGCCCGGCGAGTTCGCCGAGGCGGTGCGCCGGTGGACCGCCGCGCACCCGATCGACGAGCCGTCGCTGAACATGCTGGCGTGGCAGTCGCTGGTCGGCGCGTGGCCGATCACCGCCGACCGGATGCGCGCCTACCTGGACAAGGCGGCCAAGGAGTCGAAGGTCCGCACCACGTGGATCGACCACGACGAGCAGTTCGAGGCGGCCGTGGCGGCGTGGCCGGAGCAGGTGCTGGCCGGTCCGGTGGCGGCCGAGGTGGCGTCGTTCGTCGACCGGATCGTGGCACCGGGCTGGTCCAACGCGCTGGGCCAGAAGCTGGTGCAGCTCACCGCGCCCGGCGTGCCGGACGTCTACCAGGGCACCGAGCTGTGGGACCTGTCGCTGGTCGACCCGGACAACCGCCGACCCGTCGACTACGAAGTGCGGCGCCGGCTGCTGGAGCGCATCCAGGACGGCTGGCTGCCGGACGTGGACGACTCGGGCGCGGCGAAGCTGCTGGTCGTGCAGCGCGCGCTGCGGTTGCGCCGGGAACGGCCCGAGCTGTTCCGCGGCTACCGGCCGCTGGAGGCGTCCGGGCGAACGGCACGCCACGTGGTCGCGTTCGAGCGGAACGGTCTGGTGGTGGTGGCGACCAGGCTTCCGGTGGGGTTGGCGAACGCGGGCGGCTGGGGTGACGCGGTGCTGCCGCTGCCGCCGGGGGAGTGGACCGACGTGCTCACCTCCCGCCCGGCCTCGCCGCTGCTCGCGGAACTGCTGGACCGCTACCCGGTGGCACTGCTGAGCAGGGGAGATCGGTGAGTTTCTCGGTGTGGGCGCCGGCGCACGAGCGCGTCCGGGTGCGGGTCGACGGTCGCGACCACGCGATGACGGCCGGTGACGGCGGGTGGTGGCACTCGGACGTGACCGGGGTCGACTACGCGTTCCTGCTGGACGACTCCGACGAGCCGTTGCCCGACCCGCGGTCGCGGTGGCAGCCGAACGGGGTGCACTCGGCGTCCCGGGTCTACGACCACTCGGCGTTCGGCTGGACCGACCGGGCGTGGACCGGGCGGGCGCTGCCCGGCGCGGTGATCTACGAGCTGCACATCGGCACGTTCACGCCCGCGGGCACGTTCGACGGCGCGATCGAGCGGCTGGACCACTTGGTCGACCTCGGCGTCACGCACGTCGAGGTGATGCCGGTGAACTCGTTCGACGGCACTGCGGGCTGGGGCTACGACGGCGTGCTGTGGGGCGCGGTGCACGAGCCGTACGGCGGGCCGGACGGGTTCAAGCGGTTCGTGGACGCCTGCCACGCGCGCGGGCTCGCCGTGCTGCTGGACGTGGTCTACAACCACCTCGGGCCGTCCGGCGCGTACCTCGACCGGTTCGGGCCGTACTTCGCGGGCAGCAACGACTGGGGACCAGGGCTGAACCTCGACGGCGAGGGGTCCGACGAGGTGCGCCGGTACGTGATCGACAACGCGCTGGGCTGGCTGCGCGACTTCCACGTGGACGGGCTGCGGCTCGACGCCGTGCACGCCCTCGTGGACCGCAGCGCGCTGCACGTGCTGGAACAGCTGGCCGTCGAGGTGGAGGCGTTGTCGGCCGCCGTGCGCAGGCCGTTGACGTTGATCGCCGAGTCGGACCTGAACGACGCCAAGCTCGTCACCGCGCGGGAAGGCGGCGGCTACGGCCTGCACGCCCAATGGGACGACGACCTGCACCACGCGCTGCACGTGGCGTTGAGCGGCGAGACGTTCGGCTACTACCCGGACTTCGAGGGAGCGCTGGGCCGGACGCTGCGCGAGGTGTTCTTCCACGCGGGCACTTGGTCGTCGTTCCGGGGCAGGCACCACGGCCGGCCGGTGGACCGCGACCGGTTGCCCGGCCACCGGTTCCTCGCCTACCTGCAGAACCACGACCAGGTCGGCAACCGCGCCACCGGCGACCGGCTGTCGGCGACCGTGTCGTGGCGGCGGCAGGCGGTCGGCGCGGCGATCGTGCTCTGCTCCCCGTACACGCCGATGATCTTCATGGGCGAGGAGTGGGCGGCGAGCACGCCGTGGCAGTTCTTCGCGTCGTTCCCGGACCCGGAGCTGGCCGAGGCGGTGCGCACGGGTCGGCGGCGCGAGTTCGGCAGGCACGGGTGGGGCGAGTCGGAGGTGCCCGACCCGATCGACCCGGAGACCGTGCGGCGGTCGACGTTGCGCTGGGACGAGGTGTCGTCACCCGGTCACCGGGAGCTGTTCGAGCTCTACCGGGCGTTGATCGCGCTGCGCCGGTCACGCCCGGAACTCGCGGACCCCCGGCTGGACCGGTTCGTGGTGCGCGAGGAGGGGTCGGTGCTCGTGCTGCACCGGGGTTCGCTGCGGGTGGTGTGCAACCTCGGGGACGACACCGTGGTGCGCCTCGACGTCGAGGCGGGCGAGGTGCTGCTCGCGTCCGCGGAGGTGAAGGTGGGGACCGGGGTGGACGGGCAGGCGGTGCACCTGCCCGCCGACACCTTCACGATCGTGGAACGCGCGGCGGTCACGCCTCCTGGTCGGGGATGAGCCAACCGACTTCGGTGAGCTTCTCGGCCAGCAGCCGACCGGCCGACTCGACCTGGTCGGCCAGGCGTCTTCGCTCCTCCGGCCGGTCGGCACCGGAGTACTGCGCCGCGTCATAGGCGGCGACGAGCCCGCGTGCCGCGTTCACCACCTCCACCCCGGGCCACCCGGCGACGGCGACCGGGCCGTCGTCCGGTTCGGGGGAGGTGTTGACGGCGCGCACCGCCCGCCTCGGCCCCAGCTCGGCGGAGAGGTCGAGCAGCTTCAGCGCTATCGTGTGCAGCTTCACGTTGTGGTGCTGCGACATCCGCACGAGCAGCTGGAAGCCCTCTTGTGGCGTGCAGCCCTGCACGGCGGATATCAGGCCGGTGGCCTGCCCGATCACGGTGCGCGTCTGCACCGCCTTGCGCAGTCCCACGATCTCGGCCTCAAGGCTGGCGATCCGCGCGGTCAGCGAATCGTGCCCGTTGTCCCCGACCACGGTCGGGCTCCTCTCTCGCACGTCGGTACCGGTCAGCCAGGCCAGCAGTGCGAGAGCGTTCGGGCACGCGGGTGCCAGCACCGGCAAGCCCACAGCTCTCGCTGACCCTGGTCCCCTCGCGGGTGCCGGGTGGCTTGCGGCTGGCTTTTCAACCGCGTAGACGATCACCGTAGTAGAGCACGGGCGGTCCGGTGCAACTGGAGGGGCTTCAGCGTGCCGGCAGCACGCAGAACTCATTGTCCGCCGGGTCGGCGCAGACCACCCAGGGCAGGGCCGGGTCGGCGTCGACCACGCGGGCGCCCAGGCCGACCAGCCGTTTCACCTCCGCGTCCCGGTCGCCGTCCGGCGCGAGGTCGAGGTGCAGCCGGTTCTTGGTCCGCTTCGGGTCGGTGACGGGTTGCAGCACGAGCGTCGGGCCGTCGCCCGCCAACTCCGTGTACTCCACCCCTTTGGGGTCCTTCCAGCGGCTTGCCACGTGGTGCCCGAGAGCCGCGCACCAGAACTCCTCCACGACGCTGACCTGGTCGGATGGGCAGTCCACGGCAATGGCGACGATGTGTGCGGTCATGCCGTCGTAGTTTCCCCGTTCGAGCGAGGGGTACCCGTCCGTCGACGGAGAAGTGCCGACGAGAGGACGGTCATGGGTACCGACGACAAGGTCAGCAACAAGGCCGAGGAACTCAAGGGCCGCGCCAAGGAAGCGGTCGGCGATGCCACCGACAACGAGCAGTGGCAGGCCGAGGGCCGCGCCGAGAAGGCCAAGGGTTCGCTGAAGCAGGCCGGGGAGAAGGTCAAGGACGCCTTCCGTGGCGACGACCGCTAGCCGGACCTCCAGCGCCGCCGAGTTCGTGCCCGAAGGGGCCGACTTGGCGGCGCTGCGCCGTGCCGCGGCCGGGTGCCGGGGCTGTGAGCTGTACAAACCGGCCACGCAGACCGTGTTCGGCGCGGGGCCGGAGAACGCCAGGCTGATGCTCGTCGGCGAGCAGCCCGGCGACGTCGAGGACCGGCAGGGCGAGCCGTTCGTCGGTCCCGCCGGCCGACTGCTGGACAAGGCGCTGGACGAGGCCGACCTGGCCCGTGAGGGCGTCTACCTGACCAACGCGGTCAAGCACTTCAAGTTCGTGCCCGCCGAGCGGGGGAAGCGGCGCATCCACAAGACGCCGTCGCGCGGCGAGGTCGTGGCGTGCCTGCCGTGGTTGCGGGCGGAGCTGGCGCGGGTGCGGCCCGAGCTGGTGGTGTGCCTGGGCGCGACCGCGGCGAAGGCCGTGCTGGGCGCCGCGTACAAGGTGAGCGAACGGCGTGGCCAGGTCGAGCGTGCCGAGGACCGCGACGTCATCGCGACCGTGCACCCGTCGGCGGTCCTGCGCGCTCCCGACCGCGACGAGGCCTACCAGGGCTTCCTCGCCGACCTGCGGGTCGTGCGCGCCCACCTGGGGTGAACCGGGCCGGAACGTGAAACGGCCCCCTGACCGCTTCCCGCACCAGGTGCGGGCCGAGCTGGACTGGGCTCGGGGTCACGGGGGCCGGGTGGCTGCCTGGGATTCGCCCAGACCACCTGGGAAAGGTCGGTCCTAGCGGACAGCCACCTCACGACGAGTCCTATAGCTATTCAACTTCGGACCACCTCCTTCCTCGTGTACCGCGAACCTATGCGAGCTCCGCCGGCCCTCGCAACGGAAATTCCGGCTCCGTCCAGACGGTGGACGGCTCCCTTCGCGCGGCTTCCCTCCGGGTGCGACGTCCGATTCCCGCCGGACTGGAATGTGGTGTGGCAGCACGATCGTGGCATGAACTTCGACGGCAAGGTCGCCCTGGTCACGGGCGGCAGCAGGGGTATCGGTGCGGCGATCGCGGTCCGGCTCGCGGAGTTGGGTGCGGACGTGGCGATCACCTACCGGAACGACCCGGGTGACGTGGTGGATCGGGTGAAGGGGCTGGGGCGGCGGGTGCTGGCCGTCCGGGCGGACAGCGGTGACGCGGAGGCGGTGGTCGCGGCGGTCGAGGAGGCCGTGGCGGTGCTGGGGCGGTTGGACGTGCTGGTGAACAACGCCGGTGAGTTCATCATCGGGCCGGTGGAGGAGCTGGGCGTGGCGGAGTTCGACCGGACGTTCGACGTGAACGTGCGGGCGGCGTTCCTGGCGGTGAAGGCGGCGTTGCCGCACCTGGGCGCCGGTGGCCGGGTGATCGGCATCGGCAGCAACGTGTCCGTGCGGGCGGTGTTCCCCGGGTTCTCGCTGTACGCGGCGTCGAAGGCGGCGTTGGTGGGGATGACGAAGGCGTTGGCGCGGGAGCTGGGGCCGCGGGGGATCACGGTGAACCTGGTGCACCCCGGTGCGACGGACACCGACTCGAACCCGGCGGACGGTGCCGGTGCCGACGTCGTGCGCGGCTTCACGGCGGTCGGGCGTTACGCGGAGCCGGCGGAGATCGCGGCGGCGGTGGCGTTCCTGGCGTCCGACGAGGCCCGTTACGTGACCGGCGCGCAACTGTACGCCGACGGCGGCTTCACCGCCTGACCCCCCGCGCGCGAGAGTCCAACGTTCACGCCGCGAGAGTCCAACGCTCAGAGCACCTGAATTCAACGCTCAGGACGGCAGTGGGAGAGCCTGAGCGTTGAATTCGGGGTGCGCGAACGTTGGACTCTCGCGTGCCGAACGTTGGACTCTCGCGGTTGGGTCAGCTCGCGTTCACGTCGATGCAGGCGTAGAACGCGTTGGCGGTGTCACCGATGTTCCAGATGGCGAGCACCGTCTGGCGGCCGGAAGCGCCCAGGTTCACCGTGTGCGACACGGAGGCCGGGGGCTGCTGCATGCCGCCGTCGACGAAGCCGACCCGCCTGCCGGCCACGTAGTACTCGTAGTTCGCGGTGCGGTGCCGGGCGGTGAAGGTCCAGGTGAACGTGACCGTGCGGCCGGTGTTCGCGACCTTCCAGCCCTTGGTGTTGTCGTTCAGCTCGGCGAACCGGGCGACACCACCGTTGCAGCTGCGCAGGCCCTTCGGGCCTTCGACGCTTTGCGGCTCCCACTTGATGTCGCCGCACGACACGACACCGCGGGCGCACTGCGCCTGACGGCTGGCCGGTGACGAGACGTAACCGTGCGCGAACGCGGGTGCCGAGGGCAGGGCGACCGTCACGAGCGGCGCGACGAGCACGCCTGCCGCCACCGCGGCGATCCTTCGGCGGAGTGACATGTGGACTCCTCTGATCGGATGGGCGGAAACGCTTGTGGCGAACGCCAACCCGAGTGCGCTGGGTGGAGCGTTCACCCAAACGCGGCGGCAGGTCTAGACCATACTCTGTGTGATTGCCTGGTGACAACCATCAACTTGACCGGACAGGACACCGGTGTCCTTTCCCGGTGGCGCGGAGTACGCGGATACCCTCGAGGCGGTGATCATCTGGCTGAACGGCGGGTTCGGGGCGGGGAAGACGACGTTGGCGCGGGAGCTGCACCGCAGGCTCCCGGACGCGCTCGTGTACGACCCGGAGGACGTCGGCCTCATGCTGTGGAAGTGGGTGGAGCCCAACGACGACTTCCAGGACCTGCCGAGCTGGCGGGAGCTGGTCGTCGCGACGGCGCTGTCGCTGCGCAGGCACCACGCGCACACGCTCATCGTGCCGATGTCGCTGGTCCGCGACGCGAACCGGGCGGAGATCCTCGGCGGCCTGGCCGACGCGGGCGAGGAAGTCCTGCACGTCTTCCTGGATGCGGACGCCGACGTGCTGCGGGAGCGGCTCAGCGCCCGCACGCCGGTCTCCGGTGATCCGGGGTCGGGCCAGTCGTTCCTCGACTGGGCCCTGAGCCGGATGGATCCGACCGCCGCCGCCCGCCAGCCGGACGGGACCGTCGTGCTGCGCTCCGACCTGCTCACCCCGGCCGAACTGGCCGACGAGGTGCTGGCCGCGGCGCGGGCGGCGCGTCGGTGAGGGCCGGGACGGACGGGTCGCCTTTCGGTCGACCGCGGTGGCGCGTGTGGGAAAATGACCTTGAGATGAGGAAGCTTCCGCAGGTCGGGGTCCGATGACCGACGAGCGCACCGCGCGGATCGACGTGACGCGCCTCCCGGACGACGTCGTGGCGCTGATCGACCGCCTCGGGCCCGGCGAAGAGCTGGTCGTCACGCGCCACGGCGAGGTGGTCGCGACGATCTCGGGCACGGGCGGCGCGGTCGAGGACGGTGGCGCGGTGGCCGGATCACCGCCCGTGGACTACGGCGACGTGGTGGTCGTCGCCACGGCGATGAAGCTGTCCGCGTCGGCCCGCGCGGAGCTCTCCGCCCGACTCGGCCCGGACTACATCGTGCTCGACATGCACTCGGCGCCGACGACGGCGGACGTGCTGCTGGTGCCGCCGTCCAGCCCGCAGTTGATCGGCAGCCTCCGGGCCCTGTACCCCAAGGCGCGGGTGGTCGTCGCCGAGATCGAGGACCGCGAGCTCGGCATCAGCTACCGCGGCCCGGTCCGGCGCATGATGGAGGCCGGCGCGCAGACCTACCTGATGTCGACCACCATCCCCGTGCTGGCCGGCCAGCTCGACCAGGCCGTCACCCAACGCCCGCAGCTCGCCGACGGCACCCCGGCGCTGCTGGAGCTCGAAGCGGGACCCGAGCGTCGGACATCCGATGGCACACGCCGATAAACCCGTCGATCATCGGGCAGGTCCGATCTAAGGTCGCCGGAATGGACCTGTCCGTTGTCGCTGTGCCCCACACGCTCGACCGGCTGAAACCACTGCTGCCGGCGTCACCGGCGCGGGTCCTCGAAGTCGGCTGTGGCCGAGGTGCCCTGGCCGCCGCCCTCGGGGAACTGGGATATCAGGTGACCGGGGTGGACCGCGACGCCGAGATGGCCGCCGCGGCACGGGAACGTGGTGTGCGCGTCGTCCAGGCCGATGTCCGCGAGGTCTCCGGCGAGTACGACGTCGTGCTGTTCACGCGGTCGCTGCACCACGCCGACGACCTGGCCGGGATCGTGGCCCACGCGGCCGGGTTGGTCGTCGCGGGTGGGCAGGTCGTCATCGAGGAGTTCGCCTGGGAACGGGTGGACCACGCCGGTGCGCACTTCCTGCACGACAACCGCGCGGTGTTGGTCGCCGCCGGCCTGCTCGACGCCGAGCTGACGTCCGGCGATCCGCTCGACGCCTGGGTCGCCGGTCACGACTTCCTCCACCGGGGCTCCGCCATGATCGCCGCGCTGGGCCGCGTCGGCTCCGACCTGACCACGGTGGGGACGAGCATCCTGTGGCGCCTGGTCAACGGACGCGGTGGTGTCTGGACCGAGCCGGGAGCGCACACCGTCGACGCGCTCAACGCCATCCGTGACGCGGAGGAACGCCGGATCGCCGCCGGCCTGCTGCCCCCGGTCGGTCTGCTCGCCTCCGTCCGCCGGTAGGTCGGCGGCCGGACGTCAGCGTCGCGCCGGCCGGAGCACGCGTTCGACGTGGGTGAGCAGGTCGCCGCGGTCGAGCACGGTGGTCAGCGGGGAGGTGGCGATCGCGGTGGAGCGGGCGTCGGCGCTCTCGGCGATGGCGTCGGCGGTCCGCCCGCTGCCGCGCAGCACGACCAGCGGGCGGTCGCGGGCCAGGCTGTGCTCGGCGTCGTCGAACGTGATCGGACCGCCGTTGACCAGCACGGTCAGCGACGGTGCCGGTCCGGCGACGACGTCCGCCACCTCGGCCAGCCACGGCGACTCGTCACCCCACACGCGACCGGGCACCAGCACCAGGTGGGTGTGGTTCGGCTCGAACGCGGCCAGGTCGACGGCCACCTCGGCGGCCACCCCGACCAGCGGGAACCGCCCACCCGCCGCCGCCCGCGCCCGCCCGACGGCCCGCATCACGCCGACATCCGTGCCGCCGTCCACCACCACCGCGCCGCACTCGTCCAGCAAGGGCACCAGGTCGCGCAGCACCGACGCCAGCGCGTCCAGCTCACCGGGCTCCATCCCACCGGCGCCACCGACCAGCACCAGCACCGGCCGCCCGACCGGCAACCCGGCCGCGCCCAACTGGGCCTTCGACGTGACCCGCACCCTGTCCACGACCGGCGACCGTACCCGCGAACGGCCCCCGTCACCGCGTTCCCGCGCCCACGCCGGACCGAATGCGGGTGGCGGCCGGATCGGAGCCGTCCTGGTCACCGACGGGGTCGAGGCCATTCGTCGTAAGGCCGGATGGCTGTCGGGCGGATTATCCGTTCGGCCACTCCCGAACATGTGCGTGTTCGTGCATGATGGAATCGGGCGGTATCGGGGAGGCGGCCGGTATGACCGTGGAAACACCAGCAGAACTGTCCTCGGACTTGTTGGATCTCGCTTCGACGTCGTTGTCCGAGATGAGAACGCTGCACGACACCGCGCTGCACCAGGCCGTTCACCGCACGCTCGACCGGTTCCGGTTGGGTCGCTTCGGTGATTCGGTGCAGGAGCAGTACAACCCATGAACTCGATCGGGCTGAGCACACACCGCTTGCCCCGCTTCGTGTTCGACGAGATCTGCTCGGGCGCCGTCTCCGCGGCCGGAATGGCAATTTTGCGGAGAACCCAGTACAGCGTCCGCAAGCTCCGCTTGCGCGCTTTGCTGGAGGCGACCTCCCAGGTCACCCCTCGGCTCGGTCCGTTCGCGGACCTCGACGGGTCGTGGACGTTGCTGGCCGAAGTCGAACAGGTCGCGCCGGAAGTGGTGGAAGAAGTCCTGATGCACAACTCGGTGGGCGTCTGGTTGACGCGCGCCCTGCGGCAGGTGCTCGGCACCGCGGTCGACGCGACGCCCCTGTGGTCGGAGGTCGGCTGGTTCCACGCCGTCGCCGCCGCGGCAGCGGTCCGCGGTGGACGGCCGTGCGCGCTGACCGTCCCTGTCGTGCACGGCGCGGTCACGTTGCCGACGGTGGGCGCGTACCGGTTGTCCGGACGCTTCCCGGTCGGCCAGGCGCGGCTGGTCAACTCCCCGTCCGGCATGACGATCGAGGTGCCGGGACCGGTCGAGTGGCAGGCCGTGCGACGGCACCGCAGTACCGCCCGCGGCCACCAGGTCGAAGTGGTCGTCGACGACCTCGGCCCGTACCGCGAATTCGGTGGACCCGTGCCGCCCGACCCGTTGGACGACAGCGAGTGGGACGAGTGGCGCAAGTACCTGGAGGAGGCCTGGGAGTTGTTGACCGCCCGGCACCCCGGCGCGGCGGAGGAGCTGTCGGCCGGGCTGTCGACCGTGGTGCCGCTGGACGCCCGGCGGGAGGTGTTCGCGGCGTCCTCGTCCGCGGCGTTCGGCGCGATCGCCATGTCGCCCAAGCGTTCGGCGACGGAGTTCGCCGAGGCGCTCGTGCACGAGTTGCAGCACTCCAAGGTGAACGCGCTGCTCGACCTGGTCGACCTGCACACTTCCGACGCCACGCCCCGGCACTACGCGCCGTGGCGGGATGACCCCCGCCCGATCGAAGGGCTGTTGCACGGCGTGTACGCGTTCGTCAGCGTGGCGGAGTTCTGGCACGCCCAACGCGGTCTCGTCCCGGCCGCCCTGGCGCGACGCGCCGAGTTCAGCCTCGCCTACCGCGCGCGCCAGGTCGGGCTGGCGATCGACTCCCTGCGCGGCTTCGTCGACCTCACCGACCTGGGGCGCGAGTTCGTCGCGGCGGTGGCCGTGCGGCTCGCGGCCTGTGACCCGGACGTGTCGCCGGACGTGGCGTCCGCCATCGAGCGGATCACCGCCGAGCACGCCATGACGTGGCGGCTTCGGCACGTGCGCCCTGACCCGCACGACGTGCGGAACGCGGTCGCGGCCTGGTTCGACCGCGGATCGTTCGGCGACGGGGGAGTGGCGCGTCGCGGCACCGTCGTGCCGGTGAGCGGTTCGGGTGAATCGCTGCTCACCGCTCTGCTCCGGCTGCGCGTGCTGGAACCCGGCGAGTTCGACCGGGCGCCACACCGCGACGGACCCGACTTCGCATACCTGCGCGGTGAACGGAAGGCCGCGGTCGAGGGCTATGCCGCGAGGCTGCGCGCCACGCCGCACGACGCCACGGCGTGGGCGGGGCTGGGGCTCGCGCTCGACTCCGCCGTGATGCGGCGCTGCCCGGAGCTGGTCCGTGCCGCGCACCACGCGGTGACGGTGCGCACTGGCGTCCCACTGTCACCGGTGGACCTGGTGACCTGGTTCGACCAGGCCACCACGCCCGTCGGTGTCCGCTGAGGCCTCAGAACTGCATGGTGTCCGTGTCGCAGTTCGCCCGCACGTAGTGGGTGGCGGCGAAGGTGGCCGGGTGGTCTTCGCCGAAGACCTTGCGGTAGGCGGTCACGGTCCGGGCGTGCAGCACCGCCGCCGCGCTCTCGTCGCCGAGCTCGCGCAGGTCCAGCGCCAGGTTCACCATGACCGCGAGCGTCGCCGGGTGGTCCGGGCCGAGCACCCTGGTCGACCGTTCGAGGGTGTCCTCGTCCAACGCCTTGGCCTCCGCGTGATCACCCGCCGCGGCCAGGTCGCTGGCCAGGTTCGTCGCCGCGACCAGGGTGAACGGGTGGTCGGCGTTGAACACCTCGGTGAGCGTCGCGCGCATCTCCTGGTTGAGCGCCTTCGCGAGGTCCACCTCACCGCGCAGGCGGTGGGTCACCGCCAGGTTCATGCCGGCCACGAGCGTGTACGGGTGGTTGCGGCCCACGATCCGCTCCAGTGCTTCGTGGCCGAGCCGCGAGTACTCCAGGGACCCGTCCAGGTCCTCCGCGTGCCGCAGGTCGGTGCCCAGGTTCATGCGCGCCGTGGCGGTGTCGATGTGCTCGTCGCCGTGGCGACGGCGGTACCGCTGGATGCAGTCCTCGATCAGCTCCTTCGCCCGTTCGTGCTCGCCCGCCTTGCGCAGCGCGACCGAGAGGTTCCGCGACGCACCGATCACCTGCGGGTGGTCGTCGCCGAACAGCTCCTTCTGCTGCGCGAGCCCTTTCTGCTGCCGTCGCGCGGCCTCCGCGTAGCGCCCCAGCTCACGCAGGTCCATGCACACGCTGTTGTAGGACGAGAAGGTGAGCGGGTGGTCGGAGCCGAGCACCACCTCGCGACGCCGGAGGGTGTCCTGGTCGAGGTCGAGTGCCGCTTGGTACTCGCCCATCACACGCAGGTGGCTGGCCAGGTTGTTGGCGTAGTTGAGGGTCTGCGGGTCGTCCTCGCCCAGGATTTCGACGGCCCGGTTGTAGATGTGTCGCCTGGTCACCAGCTCCTCGCGGAACACACCCTCCGCGCGCTGGTCGAGAGCGATGGTGTCGAGCATGTTCAGCATGCCCTCGTGGTCCTCGCCGATCACCTCGAGGAACAGTTCGTAGGTGCGCCGGTTCAGGGTTCGGGCCTCGTCGATGCGGCCCAGGCGGCGCAGTGCGATGCCGTAGCGGCGGGTGATCTCGAGGGTGTCGAACTCCCTCTCGCCCAACGACTTGCGCCACGACTCCGACGCCTGGCTCGCCAAGTCGCGAGCGCCGCCGAAGTCGCCGGAGTTGAGCAGGTACCGGACCAGGTTGAGCACCAGCACGCGGACCCACTTGTCCTGGCAGTCGACCACCTTCGACACCAGGGCGTGCGGCAGGAGTTCGGCGTAGCGCGGCCAGTTGGTGGAGGCGTCGGGGTCGCCCGGGTCGCCGTTGACCAGCAGCACGTGCACCGCGTGGCGCATCATCTCCTGCTCGTCGGAGTCCAGCCGGTTCTTCAGCACGGTTTGGACGAGGCGGTGCAGCTGCAGGGCGTTGTTGCGGTGGTCGATCTTGGCGAGGCTGTAGCGGCTGATCTCGCGGATGGCCCGGCTCAGCTTGATCGGGTCGTTCAGCGCGTCGCGCAGCGCGTCCGGCACGGCCAGGTTGCGGACGCCGCGGAACAGCTTCTGGGAAATCGGTTCCGGTCCGAAGAACGCGCAGACGTGGAGGAACTGGAACGCCGCCCGGTGGTGGTTCTTCAGGCGGTTGAGGGGCACGTTCCAGGCGGCGGCGACCGGGAGTTGGTCCTCGCTGGACGTGCCTGCCTCCAGCAGCTCGGTGCGGTTCTGCTGGAGCAGCTGGAGGTACTCCGAGACCTGCATGCCGGTCTGGGCGCGCCAGGCGGCGGCCTGTTCGACGGCCAGCGGCAGGTCTCCGAGCGCTTCGGCGAGGGCGTCGGCCTCGGCTTCGTCCAGGTCGCCGGCGCGGCGGTGGAGCAGCTCGATGCTCTCCGCGCGGGTGAACAGGTCGACGGCGACGGGACGGGCGAAGCCGCCCCACTCGGAGTTGCGCGAGGTGACGACGATGTGGCCGTTGCCTGCGGGGAAGTACGGGCGGACGTCCTGGGGCCGGTCGGCGTTGTCGAACACCAGGATCCACCGGCCGTAGGGCTCACCGCGGCGCAACGCCTCCAGCACGGCGGGCACCGCGGTGTCGGCCGAGCCGGACGCGGCGACGCCGAGCTTCCTGGCCAGCTCGACGAAACCGGCCTTGATCTGTGCCGGCTGCTCGGCGGAGATCCACCACACCACGTCGTACTCCGCGGCGTGCCGGTGGATGTACTCGACCACGGTCTGCGACTTGCCGACACCGCCCATGCCGTGCAACGCCTCGGGCAGCACCGCGGTCGGCCCCGCCTCGCCGAGCCGCAGCCGCAGCTGCTCGAGCAGGTCGTCGCGGCCGACGAAGTCCGGGTTGCGCAACGGCACGTGACCCCACACCTGAGGCTGTGTGGAACCGGGCTGCCGCTCGCCCGTGAACAAGGGGCTACCGGGAGCGTTCACGTCTTCTCCTTCGCGCGGCAGCGACCCGACCGCCGGCGGCTGCGGTCGGGTGTCGATGTTCGTCACAGAGTCGTTCTCCTGGTTTGTGCCGTCCAGAGGCCCGCCAGGGGGAAGGCGGGTCCGGTCACCCAGGCCCAACGTCGTTCGAATGCGTTGAGCCCGGCGAGCGTAGGGACCTGACAGAGCGCGGAAAACCGCCTCTTGGACCTTGAGGTAGGGCACGTTCTCCGGGGACGGCTCCGGTTCCGCGGTGCGGTCGGGCTCGTCCAACGCCATCCGGAAGTTGCGCAGCGCCTCGTTGTCGGCGCCCGCGTAGTCGTCCAGCACCCGCGCGACCCGCGCGGTGTCCGAACGCCGGGACGTGGCCAGCAGTTCCTCCCGGACACCGGCGTCGAAGTCGTAGGCCACCGCGTCGGTCACGCCGTCGGCGTCCGGCAGCCGGGTCATCAGGCCGCCGAGCATCACCT
Organism: Saccharothrix sp. CB00851; assembly: GCF_001905065.1. Classification (NCBI taxonomy): domain Bacteria; kingdom Bacillati; phylum Actinomycetota; class Actinomycetes; order Pseudonocardiales; family Pseudonocardiaceae; genus Saccharothrix; species Saccharothrix sp. CB00851. Next base: position 195,424 of record NZ_LWLC01000066.1, on the reverse strand, counting down.
CGGCCAGCGCGGACAGGTCCGAGCCGGGCAGCAGCACGCGCTGCACCAGGCCCATCAGCTGCGGGCTCAGCGGTGTGGCGGCCAGCAGCCCGGCGAGCTGGAACCCGTCCACGGACGCGTAGGTGCGGAACCTCAGCACCCGTTCGGACGCGGTCAACGGCTTCTCGTCCGCCGCGCGCACCGGTGGCACCACGGTCTGCGGCGTCACGATCGCCGCGGTCGTCTCCACCCACTCCGAGCCCGGTGTGGTGATCAACCTGGCCCACCCGGCCATCCACTCGGCGGACAGGCCCAGCACCGGCACGGCCATCCCGCCGCCCGCGTCGGCGCCCGCCACGCGCAGCAGCCGGTTCGGGGCGCCGGGCGCGGGCGCGGACAGGCGCATCCGCCGGGTCGGCAGCCCGCCCCACGACCACAGCCGTTGTGCCAGCGTCTGCACCACCGCGACCGGCATCGACCGGCCCCACGCGTTCAGCACGTGCCCGACCGCGCCGCTGTGCCAGGAGCGGCCGATGGTGTCGGTCAGCACGAGCACCATCCGGTTGCCGGTCGGCTCGACCAGGTACCGCCACTCGTGCCGCGCGCCGCCCTCCGACCGCAGCGTCACGTCCCGCTGCGCGGTGCACGAGCTGTCCAGCTCGTAGACCCGCACGTCGCGGAACGCGCCCTGCCGTTCCAGCAGCACCCGGAACTCGCGCACGGTCTGCCGCCACAGCTCGGCCGCCACGGTCGTGTCAACCACCAGCGCGACCTCGAACCGGCGCCACGGCGCGGCCCGCCACTCCGGCAGCCACAGCCCGTCCCGGGCGGCCCGCACCGCGGTCGCCTCCTCGTCCAGCACCTTGATCCGCGGCGACGGCTGACGCCGCCCCAACGGCCGCAGCGCCCGGCTGATCCCGCGCCGCTCGGGCAGCGCGGGCACGGTCGGCCACGCCGACACCGCGCTGACCGTGCCGCCCACCGACAGCACGGGATCGACCCGCGCCAGCGTCGTGGGCGTCGGCGTCCACCGCTCGATCCGCGCCGGGGCCTGCTCCACCTCCGTGCCGGATGCCCGGTCGGACGGCGGTGGCAGGTCCGGTGGCGGCACGTCCCCGGCCGGCGGCTCCTGCGCGGGCGGAGGCGGAGGCGCGGGTGGTTCGTCGTCGTGTGGCGGGTCGTCGGTGGTCGCTTCCGGCGGGGGTGGGCGCAGCGCGCCTGCCAGCCACAGCGAATCCCGGACCTCACGCAAGGTCAGGTCCGTCGTGCGCAGCACCTCCACCCGGCTGTCGGTCGCGTCCAGGTGCTGCAGCAGCACCTCGCCGGCCGACGGCTCGGCCCGCGGTCCGGTCATCCGGCCTCCGCGGACAACGGGTGCCAGATCGCCTCGAGCAGCTCGGCCCACTGCTCGTCCGGCTGGTAGGACCCCGACGTCGCCAGGTGCACGGCGTTGAGCAGCTGGTCGGCCGACACGGTGCCGACGCTGGCGCGGTGGGCCAGGAAATCGGAGATGAGCCGGGCCACGTCGACGCCGTGCGCGTCACCGAAGTGCACCGCCACCATCTCGCCCAGCTGTTCCTTGCCCGGCTGCTTCACGTGCAGCCGCAGGCAGCGGCGCAGGAACGCGGGCGGGAACTCGCGCTCGCCGTTGCTGGTGATGATCACGACCGGGAACTCTCGGCAGCGCACGACGCCGTGGTGCACGGTCGCGGTGTGGCCGCGGTCGGCGGTGAGCACCTCGACCTCGTCGCGGTGCTTGGCGTACCGGACCAGCTCCGGGATCTCGTACTCGCCTTCCTCGAACGTGTTGAGCAGGTCGTTGGGCAGGTCGATGTCGCCCTTGTCCAGTTCGTCGATCAACAGCACGCGGGGCAGGTCGTAGGGCAGCAGCGCGGTGCCCAGCGGCCCGAGGTGGACGTAGTCGCCGATCCCGGAGTCCGGGTCGTTCGCGCCCACCGCCTGCACGCGCGCGATCGCGTCGTAGAGGTAGAGGCCGTCCTTGAGCGTGGTGCGGCTGGTGATCGGCCAGCGCAGCACCGGGCCGAGGCCCAGCTCGCGCGCCACCAGGTAGGCCAGCGACGACTTGCCCGTGCCCGGCGCGCCCGTCACGAGCAGCGGGCGGCGCAGTCGGATCGCGGCGTTGACCATCGCGACCTCGTTCGGGTGCGGTGTCCGCCGGACCGCGCGCACGCCACCCACCCGGCGGTCGCCCTCGCCGCCGTCGTCGGTGGGTCGCGACGTGGTGCCGCGCCCCGTGAACGTCCGCCACGGCGGTGGCGGCGGCAGGTCCGCGACCGGGGCCGACGCGACCTCGCCCGTGCCGTGGTAGACCTCGCCGGAACCGGCGTGACCGTCGTTCATGCGACCGCGACCCCTTCCCGGGGCGGGCCCGGTTGGCTGGGCACGACGATCCGGTCGGGATCGTCGTAGAGGATGGTCAGCGCGGCGCCGACGTGACGGCGCCCGGCTTCCTTGTACGCGGTGTTGCGGGCCAGCCGGACCCGTTCCAACGGGTGCAGCTCGTCCTGCCCGTGCAGCACCGACTCGACCGCGTCGGAGAACTCCGGGGTGCCGCAGTCGTGGCGGTGCCAGACCATCAGCGGCACGCCCGCCTTCACCCCGGCGGCGACCTCGTCCCGGCCCGCGTTCTCCGGTCGCGGTGGCGCGGACAGCACCAGTGACACCAGGGCGCGATCGGTGTTGAACCGCGTCAGCAGCTCCCGCAGGCCCTCCTCGGTGCCGCTCAGCGCCCGGCACGTCGAGGTGTGCGCGAGCCCGGCCGCCCGCTCGAGCTGACCGCTCAGCTCGACCCACCGCTGCCGCCACTCCCGGTGGTACCTGCGGGTGGTCATCCGCTCCAGGCTGCGGATCACGACCGGGTACCGGCACCCCATCGGTTGGGCGAGGTCGTCGTCGTTCTCCCACGGCCACTGGTCGACGTCCAGGTTGAGGTTCTCGTAGTCGAGCACGAACTCGATCCGGATGTCCGGGCTGTACTGCGCCCAGTCGTCCTCGACCTTTTCGATCAGGGCGGCGACGTGCCACTTGATCTCGTCGAGCGTGCCCACCACGTCCTGGCCGGGCAGCGGCGCCCACGGGTTCGGCTCGCCGAGCTGCCGCCACGACGACAGCCGGAACTTCTTCCCGCCGGGGCCCTCGCCGCCGATCCGCAGCACGAGGTAGGCGGGCGAGCCGGGCGGCGGGGTGAGCGGCTGCGCCGCCTCCGGCCGCAGGCTGTCCCGGACCGCGGTCAGCTCGGCCAGCAGGTTCATCGACACGGCCTGCGACTCGTTCCACCGGTGCAGCTCGATCGCCAGCTCGGTGCGCACCCGCGCGGCGATGTGCTCGACGAAGACCAGCGGTCGCGGCAGGCCGTCCGGGCCGGCGTTCAGCGTCTCCAACACCCGGAACACCTCGGCGTAAGTGGTCGGCCCGTACAGGCTCGGAGCCGTCGGTCCGGCCACGACGCGGTAGATGTCCGCGATGTCGGGTACCACGACGCCAGCCAGCAAGGTGAACAGCTTTGCTCGATCGGAGGTCGGGAACAGGTCGAGTGGCGTCAGTTCGGCCACGACGCGGCGCAATTCAACCATTGCCCGGGTGTCGTGGTCGATGCGGGATACGATACGAACAAGTGCCGATAAACGTTCCGGACTCTGCTGGCAGACCTCGGCCAGGTTGAACAGGTGCCCGATCGCGGTGTGGTGTTCCTCGACGAGCAGTGTTTCCCGCAATTCTGCGGACATCATCCGGACGACCAGGTTGCGCCCGGCGCGGTCGGACAGGCTCGGGACGCGGGCCATCACGTCGACCAGGGACATGAGCAGCCCTCGGCCGCCGTTGTCGTCCACGTGGACCATCGGTGGCCCCCCATCCGAGCGGTCGGCGCGCAGTGTTCCAACCCCTTCCGTGTACGCCCTATTCCGGGCTACACGGTACGGTTGCTAGGGGTCTGAGTTTGTTTCGTGCCACAAAAGTGTCTGTATTCGCCTCATTGGTGTGGAATCCTCACCTTCCACCACCTGCAAAGCGTGGCGGAGGGCGTTCAGCCCGTCCGCGTGTTCGAGGCAGGTCAGCATCAGGCCGCTCACGTGCAATGCGCCGTTGGGGTGGTGCGGCACCGCGGCGGCGATGACCGGTGGCAGCAGGTCGAGCACCAGTCGGCGTGACTCCTCCCGCTGCAGCGACGGCACCGCCATCAGCGCGTGGAACAGGGCTTCGGTGTCCGGCACGCGGGCGTCGAGGAGCCAGACCGGCTCGGGTACGCCGGGCACTCGCACGATCCGGTGACGGTCGGGATCGGCGATCGGGTGAGCGCGGGCATAGCCGTCCGTGACCGCGATCGTGACAGGACGGGTGGTGGCCGCGTGCGCGGACCGCAGCACGTCCGAGTCGAGCACGGCGAGCGCCGCCGAGACCTCGCCGGTGGCCATGACCAACCGTAAGCGGAGCGGTGTCGCGGACGCGTGCACGGCTTCGGTGAGCCGTACCGCGAAGCGGTCCGACGGCGGGCGGGTGAGCAGCACGGCGTCGTGGCCGGGTGCGGTGGCGGCGAGGCCGTCGAGCACGGCCAGCACCAGCCGCCGACCGTGCTCGAGGTCGGCGGCCGGGTCGGTGGCGATCGCGAGGACGGCGCGGTCGGGTGGCAAGTGCTACAGCTCCAGGCCGGTGAGTACCAGGACGCGTTGTTCGGTGAGGTCGTCCATGGCGGCGCGCACGCCCTCGCGGCCGGTGCCTGAGTCTTTCGTGCCGCCGTAGGGCATTTGGTCGGCGCGGAAGCTGGGGACGTCGCCCACGATCACGCCGCCGACGGCCAGGTGCTTGGCGGCGCGGAAGGCCAGGCGGACGTCGTGGGTGAACAGGCCCGCCTGCAAGCCGAACCGCGAGGCGTTGACCCGGGCGAAGGCCTCGTCCACCGACGGCACGGGGTCCAGCACCACGACCGGGCCGAAGACTTCCTCGTCCACGACCTTGCACGACGGCGGGACGTCGGCCAGCACGGTCGGTTCGTAGGACGCGCCCGAACGACGCCCGCCGGTCAGCACCCGCGCGCCCGCGGCCACGGCCTCGTCGACCCAGGCCTCGACGCGCCGGGCGGCGGCCTCGTTGATCAGTGGGCCGACGTCGGTGGCCGGGTCGGTCGGGTCGCCCGTGCCGAGCTTGCGCACGTGCGACACGACGGCGTCGGCCAGCGCCGGGTACACGTCTTCGTGGGCGTACACGCGTTGCACCGAGATGCACGACTGCCCGCCCTGGTACATCGAGAACGTGGAGATGCGCTGGGCGGCCCAGTCCAGGTCCGTCCAATCCGGACAGACGACGGCCGCCGCGTTGCCGCCCAGCTCCAGCACGACGTGCTTGCGCGGCACCCGGTCCAGGATCGAGTAGCCGACCGGGCCGGACCCGGTGAACGACACCACCGGCAGCCGGGGGTCCTCGGCCAGCGCGCCCGCCACCTCGTTGGGCACCGGCAGCACCGACCACGACCCGGCGGGCAGTTCGGTCTCCGCCAGCAGCTCGCCCAGCAGCAGCGCGACGAGAGGGGTGGCGGGCGCGGGCTTGACCACGATCGGCGCGCCCACCGCCAGCGCGGGCGCGACCTTGTGCGCCACCAGGTTCAGCGGGAAGTTGAACGGCGCGATGCCCAGCACGGGACCGCGCGGTGCCCGGCGGACGAGCGCCAGCCTGCCGTTCGCCGCCGGGTCGGTGTCCAGCCGCTGGAGCTCACCGGAGAACCGGCGCGCCTCCTCGGCGGCCCACCGGAACGTCGACACCGCGCGGGTGACCTCGATCCGCGACCACTTCACCGGCTTGCCCGACTCGGCGGTGATCAGCGCGGCCACCTCGTCGGCGCGCTCGGCGAGCCGCCGTGACACGCGGTCGAGCGCCGCCGCCCGGGCGTGCGCGGGCAGCGCGGCGAACTCCCCGGCCACGGCGTGCGCGGCGGCGACGGCCCGTTCCACGTCCTCGGCGGTGGCGTTGGACGTCACGCCGGCCAGGGCGCCGTCGTGCGGGGTGCGGATCTCGACCGGGTCGTCGCTCGTCGCGGGCTGTCCCGCGACCCAGTACGGCGTCGTCGTCACTGCAGGGCTCCTTCAAGCACGTCCAGGCCTTCGGCCAGCAGCTCGTCCGGGATGACGAGCGGTGGCAGCAGGCGGATCACGTTCCCACGGGTACCGCAGGTCAGCACGACCACCCCGGCCGCGTGGCAGGTGGCCGCGACCCGGGAGGCGATCTCGGCGGAGGCCAGTTCCACGGCCAGCATCGCGCCGCGGCCGCGCGCCTCGACCACCGGCGCCAGGGCGTGCAGCCGGGGCAGCGCGGTCGCCTCGATCCGCCGTGCGGCGGCGTTGAGGTCCAGTTCGCGCACGGTGTCGATGGCGGCGATCGCGGCGGCACAGGCGATCGGGTTGCCGCCGTACGTGCCGCCCAGCCCGCCGGGGTGCACGGCGTCCACCACGTCGGCGCGCCCGGTCACCGCGGCCAGCGGCAGGCCGCCCGCGATGCCCTTCGCCGTGGCCACCAGGTCCGGGACGACGCCCTCGTGCTCGCACGCGAACCAGTCGCCCGTGCGGCAGAACCCGGTCTGGACCTCGTCGGCGACCAGCAGCACGCCGTGCGACCGGCACCAGTCGGCGAGGGCGGGCAGGAACCCCGGCGCGGGCACGAGGAAGCCGCCCTCGCCCTGGATCGGCTCCACCACGACGCACGCGATCCGGTCCGGCCGGTCGATGGCGGCGACCGCGCGTCGGGCCGCTTCCGCGCCGGTCAGGCCGTCGTGCAGCGGGTAGGAACCGGGGACCCGGTGCACCTCGGGGGTGAACGGGCCGAAGCCGTGCTTGTAGGGCATCTCCTTGGCGGTCAACGCCATGGTCAGGTTCGTGCGGCCGTGGTAGGCGTGGTCGAGCGCCACGACACCCGGCCGCCCGGTGGCGTGCCGGGCGATCTTGACCGCGTTCTCCACCGCCTCCGCGCCGGAGTTGAGCAGCACCGAGCGCTTGTCGTGCCCGCCCGGTGTCAACTCCGCCAGCCGTTCGCACACGTCCAGGTAGCCCTCGTACGGCGTGACCATGAAGCACGTGTGGCTGAACCGGTCGACCTGCTCGTGCACGGCCCGCGCGACGCGGGGCGCCGGGTTGCCGACGCCGGTCACCGCGATGCCGGAGGCCAGGTCGATCAACCGGTTGCCGTCCACGTCGACCAGCAGCCCCGGCTCGGCGTGGTCGACGAACACCGCGAGCACCGAGCCGACACCCGCCGCGACCGCGCCCTTGCGCCGCTCGGCCAGCTCGCGTGACCGGGGGCCGGGGATCTCCGTGCGCAGTCGGGCCATGGGTCCAGCATCGACCGGTCGGGCGCCGGAGGACAGTATCCAGACTGGCGAACGGGTGCTCACAGGTTGTACACAGTGTCCATGGCGTTGACGGTGGGGGAGTTGGCCCGCGAGGTCGGGCTGACCGTGCTCGTGGACGCGGGGCTGGAGCGGGCCGTGGCCTGGGTGCACAGCACCGAGCTGGCCGACCCGACGCCGTTCCTGGAGGGCGGTGAGCTGCTGCTGACCACCGGCATCGCGCTCGGACCCGCCGAGCGGTACGTGCGGCGGCTGGTGGCCGCGGGTGCGGTGGGGCTCGGGTTCGGCACCGGGCTGAGCCACGACCACGTGCCCGACGACCTCATCCGGGCCGCCCGGGACGCCGGGCTGGCGCTGCTGGAGGTGCCCAGGGCCACGCCGTTCATCGCGATCACCAAGGCGGTGTCGCGGGCCGTCGCGGCGGACGAGTACGCGGCGCTCGCTCGGGCGAGCACGGCGCAGCGGGCGTTGACCCGGGCCGCGGTCGGTGAAGGGCCGCCGGGCGTGGTGCGGCGGTTGGCCCGGCTCATCGACGGCGCGGCGGCGTTGCTCGACCCGCACGGCACGCCGGTGCACGTCGTCGGCACGCTGCCCGACCTCGACGCGCACGTGCGGCGGCTGGCGTCGTCCGGCGGACCGGCCGGTGCGGCGTGGCAGGCGGGGGAGCGGCACGTCGCCATGCAGGTGCTCGGTCGGCGCGGCTACCTCGCCGTGGCGACCGCCGGGCCGTTGGACGCGGGCGTGGTCAACGCCGCCGCGTCGCTGCTCACCGTGGCGCTGGCCCGGTCGGACGAGGTCGACGCGGTGCGGCGGGAGCTGCGCGAGGCGCGGTTCCGGCTGGCGCTGGCGGGCGTGCCGGTGGACGGGGTGCCGGCGGGGCCGTTCCGGGTGTTCGTGCTGCGCGAGCCCGCCGAACCGGAGGGGTTCTGGGCCGAGGTGGACGGGCGGGTGGTCGTGCTGGCCCGTGAGGTGGACGTGCCCGCCGCCGCGTCCAGCCCGGTGGACGCCGGTGACGTCGCCCGCGGCTACCGGGAGGCGCTGCGGGCGTGGGAGGCGGGCGTGGCCACGTTCGAGGAGGTCGCCGGGTCCGGCCTGCTGGCGGCGGACGCGGCGGAGTTCGCCGCCACCCTGCTCGCGCCGCTGGACGACGTGCTGCGCGAGACGCTGGGTGTGTGGCTGGCTTGCCACGGCCAAGCCGATCCGGCGGCCACCCGGCTGGGCGTGCACCGGCACACCGTGCGCAACCGGCTCAAGCGGGTCGAGCAGCTGCTGGGCCGTTCGCTGGAACCCGCAGGTGTGCGTGCCGAACTGTGGCTGGCGCTGCACGCCGGACCGTAGGCTGGGCGCACACCGCCGCCGACCACTCCTTGTCCGAGGGGGATTCCTTGGCGCGCTTCCGATTCTTAGCCCACGCGGCCGGTGTCGTCACCGTTGCGGCCGCCCTGCTCACCGCCGTGTTCACCAGCCCCGCCAGCGCGTGCAGCTGCCTGCCCAGCACGGAAGGGGAGCGCTACCAGCGTGCGACCCACGTGTTCTCCGGGCTGGTGCTGAGCCAGGCGCTGGAGGCGGGTGACCCGTCCTCGCCCTACGACGACGAGTACCGCTACGCCGTCGCCGTCCACCGGGAGTACAAGGGCGACGTGCCCGTCCGGGTCGACGTCGTCACGTCCACCAGCGGCGGGCTGTGCGGGATCAGCCTGCGCGTCGGCACGCGGTACCTGGTGTTCGCGAGCGGCGACTCGTCCGACGGCCGGGTGGAGACCCACCTGTGCAGCGGCACCCGGCTCGCCTCGGCCGGCCCGCCGGTGACGACCGTGTCCTCCGCGTCGACCCACGCCCTGCGCCACCGCCACGCCGTGACGGGTGTGCCGTGCGCCGGAGGTCACCCGGACGGGTGGTCCTCGGCGCACGGCCGTCAGGTTCACCGGCCCCGGTCGTTACTCCGGCACAGGTTCGGCAAGCCGAAAAAATCGGATGTTTGTGACGGCCGTGAAACGGGAATGTGGACGCGAAACGGCAAACGGGATGCCGGCCGAGCGGGACTACCGGTAGTTTTCGGCCTCCGGGCCGACGTCGTCGACACAGCGGAGGTTCAACCGGATGTGGGACGGTGACCTGACCGGCGAGGTGGTCGACGGCAGGTACGCCCTGGGCAGCCTGTTCGGATCGGGCGGCATGGCCGAGGTGTACCGGGCGGTGGACACCCGACTCGACCGGGACGTCGCGATCAAGTTCTTCCTGGGCCAGGCCTCCGGCGAGGACCGGATCCGGCTCGACCGCGAGGCGGAGGTGCTCGGCTCGTTGCGCTGCCCCGGCCTGGTCGAGGTGTACGGCACCGGCAGCTTCCGCGGCCGTCCGTACTTCGTGATGCAGCCCGTCGAGGGCGGCACGCTGCGCCGCCGGATGCGGGGCGCGATGTCGCCCGCGGTGGTGGCCGCGATCGGGGCGCAGGTCGCCGGCGTGCTCGCCCACGTGCACGCCAACGACGTGGTGCACCGGGACGTGAAGCCGTCCAACATCCTGCTCGACACGGCCGGGCGGCGTGCCTACCTGGCCGACTTCGGGCTCGCGCTGCAGGCCCAGGTGACCCGGGTGACCAAGTCCGGGATCCTGGTCGGCACGGCGGGCTACCTCGCGCCCGAGCAGGTCCGCGGCGGTGACGTGCTGCCCGCCGCCGACGTCTACGCGCTGGGCCTGGTGCTGCTGGAGTGCCTGACCGGGCGGCCCGAGTACCCGGGCGGCGACACGGAGGCGGCGCTGGCGCGGCTGCACCGGGAGCCGCGCATCCCGGCGAACCTGCCCGACCCGTGGACCGACGTGCTGACCGCGATGACCGCGACCGACCCGGCCAAGCGGCCGTCGGCGGCGGAGTGCGAGCGGCTGCTGACGCGGGCCCAGCGGGCGAGCGCGGGCCTGTCGCCGCTGGTCGAGGTGGCCCTGCTCGACCGGCCCGAGGAGGTCGAGGAGCGCGAGCCGAGGTCCAAGGCGGTGCTGGTGGGCGCTGCCGCTGCCGCGGTGGCGTTGACGCTGCTGGGCTTCCTGCTGATGAGCGACCCGATCGTGCCCGCCCCCGGTGAGCGCCTCAGCGGGCCGACGACCACGACCGGGGCCGAGCCGGTCGCGGAGCAGGCGCCGAACACGGACGTCGCGGTGTCGGGCAACCCGTCCACGGTGACCGTGGTGCAGGGCGCGCCGGGGCAGCAGCCACCGGCCGGCAACGTCGGAACCGAGCCCGGTGGCGGTGAGGAGACCGTGGTGCGCACGACCCCGCCGCCCACCACCACGACCACGACCACGAAGGCGCAGCGGGAGACCCCGGTCCACACACCGCCGGACACGCCGACCGTGATCGTCCCGAACCCGGGTCCGCCCACCATGACCGGGCCGCCGTCGAAGGATCGCGCCGGCTCGGCCAAGAGGGGTTGACCGGGTAGTCCGCCGCTCAGCGGAGGGCGGGCAGGAGCTCGCCCTTGGCGAAGTCCAGGAACTCCGGCTGGTGGTCGCCGCCGATCTGCACCAGGGCCAGGTCGGTGAAGCCGGCCTCGCGGAACTTCGCCACCGCCTCCACCACCGGGCCGACGTCCGGGCCGCACGGGATCTGCGCGGCCACGTCCTCCGGCCGCACGAACTGCGTCGCACCCGCGAACCCGGCCGTGCCGGGCAGCTCCGAGTTGACCTTCCAGCCGCCGCCGAACCACCGGAACTGCTCGTGCGCCCGCTCGATCGCCGCGTCGCGGTCGGTGTCCCAGCAGATCGGCAGCTGGCCGATCTTGCGCGACTGCCCGCCCTGGAAGACGTCCCACTCCTGGCTCAGCGACGCGTCCGGCTCGGTGGCCACCATCGCGTCGGCCAGGGGCGCGAACGTGCGCACCGACTGGCCGCCGGACACCGCGACCGCGATCGGCACGCGCTGCTCGGGCAGGTCCCACAGCTTCGCCGAGTCGACCCGGAAGTGCTGGCCCGAGTAGTTGACGTACCCGCCGTCGAACAGCTGGGAGATGATCTCCACGGCCTCGCGCAGCAGCTCGTGCCGCACGTTCACCGGAGGCCAGCCGCGGCCGACCACGTGCTCGTTGAGGTTCTCGCCCGCGCCGATGCCCAACGTGAACCGGTTGCCCGACAGCAGCTGCACGGTCGCCGCCTTCTGCGCCACGACCGCCGGGTGGTAGCGCACGGTCGGGCAGGTCACGTACGTCATCAGCTCGACCCGCTCGGTGGCCTGGGTGACCGCGCCGAGCACGCTCCACGCGTACGGCGCGTGCCCCTGCTCGTCCAACCACGGCGAGTAGTGGTCGCTCATGACCTCGAAGTCGAACCCCGCCTGCTCGGCCAGCCCGGCGTGCTCGACCAGCTCGCGCGGCCCCGCCTGCTCGGTCATCAGCGTGTACCCGATCCGCACGACTCCTCCTACGCCATCGGCAGGTCGGTGAGGTCCGCCCGCAACTCGTCGAGTTCTTCGTAGACTGCCGACGCCCCGGCCTCCCGCAACTCGGCGTCGCCGAAACCACCCGTGCGAAGGCACACCGAAGGCAGCCCGGCCCGTTGGGCGGCCTCGCAGTCCCACACCGAGTCGCCGATGACGACGGCACGGCCGCCGCGGTCCACCCGGCGCAGCGCCACCTCGATCAGGTCCGGCGCGGGCTTGCTGTCCTCGACGTCGTCCGACGAGGTCGACGGGATGCCGGAGGCGTCGATCAGCTTCAGGTAGTGGTCCACGTGGTGGCGCTTGCCCGAGCTGGCCAGCACCACCGCGAAGTCCTGCTCCAGCGCCGCGGCGACCAGGCGGTGCGCGCCTTCCAACGGACGGATCTCGGCCAGCATCGGCTCGAACGCCACCTCCCACGCCTTGCGCAGCTCGGCGCCGTGCTCGCGTTCCACGTGCTCGCCCGCGACGGCGGCGACGAGCTTGTCGCCACCCATCCCGATGGACCGGTGCAGCCGCCAGGTCGGCACGGTGATGTCGAAGCGGCGGAACGCGCGGAACCAGGCCACCGCGTGGTGGAAGTTGGTGTCCACCAGCGTCCCGTCGACGTCCAGGACGAGCGTGTTGGTCATGCGGCCTGGTTAACCCGGCCGACGGACCCGCAAACCGGCCGACCCCGCGAACCGCGCCAGCGCCCGTTCCAGGTCCGGGTGCTGGTCGGCGGTGGTGCCCAGCCTGGCCGCCCACGGCAGGCGCCCGGTCAGCGCGAGGCCGACCCTGGTGACCGCCCACCGACCGGACGCGCTGACCAGCAGCGCCACCGCGGCGCACCCGGCCCACGAGCCGACCATGTACACCGCTCGCGGGCCGGGTCCCACGACGCCACCGGGAGCAGCACCGGCACCGACTGCCCCTGCCGCAGGTTCACCAGCAGCTGCTGCACCAGCAGCATGGCGAACGTGGTCTTGCCCGACCCCGGCTCGCCGAGCACCACCAACCGGCCGCGGGGCAGTGCGCGGAACGCCTCGGCCAACCCGACCAGGTCGTCGCCCTCGGGCACGTCGCCGCCGATGTTCTCCGGGTGGTCGGCGTCCGCGCGGCCCGCCCGCCACACCACCGGCAGCGGCGCGGGGTCGAACAGGTCGCGGGCGGCCGACTCGTCGCGCCACTGCGCCAGCACCAGCCCGGCCAGCTCCGCCGCCGCGAGGTCGGCCGGTTCCGCGGTGGACGGCAGGTGGACGTGCACGTCGCCGTGCACGTCCCTGGCCTGCAGCACGAACCAGGCCGTGCCGTCGAAGCTGTTGCGCATGCGGCGGCGGTCAGCGGGCGGGCAGTGAGTCCAGGAATTCCTCGATCAGCCGGACCCACTCGGTGGGTGCCTCCACCGCGGGCGAGTGGCCGCTGTCCAGTTCGGCCCACCGGGCGCCGGGGATCAGGTCGGCCAGCTGCCGCGTGGTGCCGGGCGCGATCAGCCGGTCGTGCTTGGCGCCGATCACCAGCGTCGGCACGGCCAACGAGGGCAGCTCCTCACGCAGGTCGATCTCCTGCACCAGGTCGACCTGCTCGGGCGTGCCGGCCGGGATGGTCAACGCGATCAGCTCCAGGAAGCCGTCGGTCTGCTCGGCGGTCATCCGCCGCAGGAACGGCTCGCCCAGCGCGATGGACATCAGGAAGCGGGCCAGCTCGGCGCGGTCGCCGTCCACCAGCCGACGCCACTGCCGCATCCGTTCCCTGGTCTCGTCGTCGATGCGGGCGAAGCCGGCGGTGAGCACCAGCGCCGTCACCCGCTCCGGGTACCGCTGCGCCGCGCGCACGGCGACCGCGCAGCCCATCGAGTAGCCGACGACCGCGAACCGCTCCTCACCCTCGGCGGTGGCCACCAGCCGGTCGGCGAGGTCGTCCAGGTCCAGGGGCCCGGTCGCGCGCGGGGTGGTCCCCGAGCCGGGGAAGTCCACCGCGTGCACCTTGCGCTTGCGCGACAGCCGCGGGATGAGCGGGCTGAAGTTCGCGCGGACCGTGCCACCGGCCCCGTGGGCGAGCAGAAGTGCGGGAGTCACGTGACCGATTCTGCCGGTCCGGCACCGTCCGCCGCCGCTGTTTCGCGCGCGAAGGGTGATCGCGACCAGCGCGAACCCGCCGGTCGGGACCGGTGCGTGGGCAAGCACACAGGGCGTGCGGCTTCGGTGGGCCGTGCCGACCGCGAGGTCAGCCGACGTACACGCGGATCGACGTGCCGTCCTCGTGCGTGTGCACCCGGACCAGGTCGCACAGCAGGTTCACCAGCATCACGCCGTACCCGCCGTGGGCGTTCACGCCCGGATTGCGCCTGCCCACCATGGGGTTCGCGAGCCGGCCCGCGTCACGCACCTCGCACACCACCGCGCCGCCCTCCCGCCACAGCACCAGCGTGCCGAAGCCGCCGCCGTGCACCACGCTGTTGGTGGTCAGCTCGTTGACCGCGAGCACCAGGTCCTCCACCTGGTCGGTGGTCAGGCCCGTGTCGGTGGCGAACGCGGCGACCAGCCGGCGGGTGATGGCCAGGCCGTCCAGGTCGAACCGGCGCACGACGGCGTCCGGCGGCGGCGCGGGCAGCGGCCGGTTGAACTCCTCGGCGACCAGGAACGGCTCGCGGTAGCCGACGCTCTGCCTGCGCTGCTGCCCCTCGACCACGACCGGGTGCGTGGTCTCCGCGTCGCGCACCGCCGCCGGCGTGAGGTTCGCCGTGTCGTACGGGCACAGGATCCAGGCGGCGCGGTCCTCGAACGCGGTGTTGATCAGCGCCTCGTGCTGCACGCAGGCCGGGTACTCCAGGTCGGTGCGCTCCGGCCAGATCGGCTCGCCGATGATCCGCACCCGGCCGGTGGTGGAGGCGTTGTTGTCGGTGAACGCGGCCAGCACGCCGGGGATGATCCGGCCCGGGTTGCGCCCGGCGCGTCTGAGGTCCAGGAACTCGACCTGCTCGGCCTGCCCGCCCAACGCGCGGCGCACCAGGTCGATCCCGCGCTGCGGCACGGCCACCAGCACCGGCTCACCGGCGGCGAGGCCGTCGCGCACGAACGGCACTGTGCCCGCGAGGTACTGCTCGTCGTCGCGGTAGAACAGCGCCTCGTGCACGAAGTCGACCACCTTGGGGAACCTCCGAAACGGTCGCTGGCGGGGAGGTCTGCCCGTCCAGTATCGCGCCCGAACGCCGTTACGGGAGCGGTCTGCGCAGGCAAACGCGTGTCGCCGGGTCCAGGCCGCGCGCGGTTTCGGCCGCTACGACGGCCGCCAGGCCCGGCGAGAGGTCCGTGAGCTCACCGAACCCGAGCCGTCGATAATAGGGTCCGTTCCACGGGATGTCGCGGAAGGTCGTCAAGGTCAACGCCCGCAGCCCGCGCGCCGCGGCCCAACTCCCGACGTGGTCGAGCAGCGCCGCCCCGATGCCGCGCCGGGCGTGGTGGGGGTGCACGCAGAGCTGCTCCACGTGCGCCGCGCCGTCCACGACCTCGACCGCGACCCAGGCCACCGGGTGCGGGTCGGCGGCCACCCAGACGTGCAGGTGGGCGAGGGTGCTCAGCGGCATCGGGTCGTCGTCGGCGATTTCCGGCATGCCGAAGTCGCGGAACTGCTCGCCCGAAGCCCGTTCGATCGGGGGCAGCAGCGGCAGTTCGTCCGGTCGGGCGGGGCGGAGGTCCACCGGGGCATGGTCAGCCGGCGGTGAGGTTGCGCTCAACCTCATTCGCGAGGGCTTCGAGCAGGCGGGACGGCAACTGGTCGTCGGGGCAGTCGTCCACCCGGAGTTCGGCGACGCTGCCCGCGACACCCGCCAGCGAGACCCGCAGCTCGCCGCGGCAGCCGTGCCCGGCCAGGGGTTCCCAGGTCAGGAGCAGCTGGTCGTAGTCGGCGGCCAGGTTGACCTGGTGCGGTTCGCCGTGGGCGCGCAGGATCAGCACGTCGTCCGAGCGGCCGACGACCTGGTAGGGGTCGGGCAGCCACGCGGCCAGCCGGGCGGAATCGGCGGCGGCGTTGAAGACCAGGTCGGGAAGGGCGGGGACGTCTCGTCTCGCGTGGATGGTCACGGCGTCACGGTTACCCCGTTCGAGCACCCGCACACTGGGTAACCAGCGGCCATGACGGCAGCACAGGAACCAGTGGGCGAGCCGGTCGACCCGGACGAGGTGGCCGAGGAAGCCCCGATCGACCCGACACCGCAGGAAGTCGACGAGTACCGGGCGTTGATCGGCGACGAGGAGCCGGAGCCGGCGCGGAAGGGGCCGGAGATCCCGGAGTTCTGAGCCTGCCGGCAGCCCGGACCTGGCGGCGTCGGCCGGTGGTCTGAACCGGCGGGCACCGGGCGAACCCGGCAGTTCCGACGTGGTGAGCCGCGCCCGGTCGACGCGGTTCCGGTGGGGGCTGGGCAGGTCGGTGACCTGGCAGGACATCGAGCGTTACGGGCGCCTGGTACCCGGCCCGCGCGGACGTCAGCCGCATCGCACTCGTGGTCGTGAACTACCCGGAGCAGGATCACCCAATCCGGTTTCACCCGATGCGTTTTTGGGCACTCCTCCCGGTACCTCTCACGCGCGAACGGTGGTGACGTATGTCCAGACGGCCTGCTCAGGTCGGTGTTCTCGACGTCGGCTGCTTCAGCGCCAACCTCGTCGTCGTCTCCGGTTCACCACTGAACCCGGTCGTCTCGCACAAGACCCGCCTCCGGCTCGACCGAGCCCTCGACCGCGACAACCGACTGCGCCCGGAAGGCGTGGAACAGGTTGTGACCGCCGTCCGCATCGCCCACCGCGTCGCCGAGCGCGCGGGTGTCTCCGCCGTCGTGCCGTTCGCCACCTCCATCATCCGCGACGCGCCGAACGCCGACCAGGTGATCGCCGAGGTCCTCCGGCTCACCGGCACCCGGCTGCGCGTGCTGCCCGGCCGGGAGGAGGCGCGCCTGTCCTACCTGGCCGCGCGGCACTGGTTCGGCTGGCACGTCGGCCCGCTGCTGGTGCTCGACGTCGGCGGCGGCACGGTGGAGCTCGCCGCCGGTGAGGACGTGGAGCCGTCGTTGACGCGTTCGCTGCCGTTCGGCGCGCGCACGATGACCCGGCGGCTCGGGTTGAACCGGACCGTGCGGCGGGACCACCGCGGCCTGGCGCGTGAGCAGGTGCTGGTGCACGACCGGGTGGTGGCCGCGCTGGAGGGCACGTCGGTCGACGGTCACCGGGCCGTCGGCTGCTCGAAGGTGTTCCAGCAGTTGGCGCGGCTGGCCGGAGCGCGACCGCAGCACGAGGGGCCGTTCGTGCCGCGCTCCCTGCGCTTGGCCGACCTGCGCGGCTGGATACCCCGCCTGGCCCGGCTGCCCGCGCCCCGGCGCGCCCGGCTGCCCGGCATCTCCCGGCACCGGGCGGAGCAGTCGTTGGCGGGAGCGCTGGTGGTGGAGGCGTTGATGGTGGCGACCGGGTCCGACGAGGTGGAGATATGCCCGTGGTCGACCAGGGAAGGGTTGTTGCTGTCCCTGATCGGGACGGGCGATGACGACGAGTACTGCCGGGTGGCGTGAAGGGATCGGGATGCTGGCGCTGTCGGTCGAGGCCCACCGGACGGGGTGCGCGGTGGTCGTGGCGACCGGGGAGTTGGACCTGGCGGGTGCGCGCCGGGTGCTGGACCGGATGGACCGCCTGGTGAGCGAGGGACGTGACCGGATCGTGCTCGACATGTCCGGGGTCGCGTTCTGCGGCGCGCAGGCGATGAGCGCGTTGGTGCGGACCCGGGCGCGGGCCCAGCGGGCCGGTGGTTGGCTGCGGCTGGCCGCCGTGCCGCCGCACGTGCGACGGGTGTTCGAGCGCACCGACCTGGACCGGTTGTTCCCGCGCTACCCGGACGTCGCGTCGGCGGCGTCCGGGCGGGCGGTGGCGAGTGCGGAGGAGCGTGGCGCGGCGGCGGCCGGTGGGGCGCGGGCGGTTTCGGGCGGCACGGTCTCGGGCGGCACGGTGTCGCGTGACGGCCGTGCGGCGGCTGCCGGTCACGGTGGGCGGGTCGTGTCGCGCGGTGGGCGTCCGGCGGCTGCCGGTGAGGACGGCCGGGTCGGCTCGGGCCGGGACGGGCAGGCGGTTCCGGGTGACGGGGGGCGTGCCGGGTCGGGCGGTGACGGGCACGCCGGTTCGGTGGACGGCGACGGGCGTGGTGCGGGCCGGGGCGAGCGGGCCGTGTCGGGTGGTGATGGCGATCGGGCCGCGGGTTCCGGCGGTGGCGAGCGGGCCGGGTCGGATGGTGGGCGTCGTGCCGGTGGTGCTGCGCGGGGCCCGGGTTCCAGTGGTGACGGCGGTGGTGTCGCGGGTCGTGGCGTGCGGGCCGCGGGTGCCGGTGGCGACGGGCGGGGCGGGTCGGGGGAGGACGGGCACGTCGGGGGTGGGTGGTGAGCCCACCTCGGTGACCGGGAGGCGCGGGTCGTTTCGAGTGGTGATCACGGGGTAGTCGAGCGGGAGCCACCGTCACAGCGAGGGGATCCGCGATGAGTGCGACCACGCGGTTGCCGCACCCGGTCCGCGGCGCGGCCATGGGGGTCGCGGTCGTGTTCCTGGTGGTGGGCGTGCTCGGGTTCGTGCCCGGGATCACCACCCACCTCGACCGGATCACGTTCGCCGGTCCCGGGTCCGGCGCGCACCTGATCGGCGTGTTCCACGTGTCCGTGCTGCACAACCTGGTCCACCTGCTGTTCGGCGCGGTGGGCCTGGTGATGGCGCGGACGGCGGTGGCGGCGCGGGCGTTCCTCGTCGGCGGTGGTGTGGCGTACCTGCTGCTCTGGCTGTACGGGCTGATCGTGGACAAGGCGGGCGCGGCGAACTTCGTGCCCGTCAACGACGCCGACGACTGGCTGCACCTGGGGCTCGGCGTCGGCATGATCGGGCTCGGCCTGGCGCTCAAGGGCAACCCGAATGCCCGCAGTGCCTGACCTCGTCGAGCCCGCCTTCCGCGCGCTGGCCGGCGTGCGGGACGCCAAGGCGTTCCACCCGCGCGGGCGGTGGTTCGAGGGCACGGTGACCGCGACGTTCGACCCCGGGTTGCCGCTGCCGGTCGGCGTGGTGGAGGTGTCCGGTCGGCTGTCCAAGGGCGTCGGCACCCCGGGCGGGCTGCCCGACGTGCTCGGCCTGGCGTTCCGGCTGCCGGGACCGTGGGACGTGCTGCTGTCCACCTGCTTCGCCCGCGTGCTGCCGCGACCCGCGCGGACCTGGGCGAGCGCCCGGTACGGCTGCATCACCCCGTTCCGCTGGCGTGACCGGCTGGTGTGGCTGGCCGCCGTGCCCGACCCGGTCCGGCTCCGCTCGGCGGCGTTGGCCGACCTGCCCGCCGAACTGGGGTTCCGGCTGGAGATCGGCCCACCGTGGCGGCCGGTCGGCAGGCTGGTGGCCCGTCCGCTGGACGTCGACCGCGACCTGCCCGCGCTCGACCCGGTGCTGAACCGGCCGCCCGGCCTCGACCTGGCACCCGACGTCCTGGCCCGCGCCCGCGAGAGGGCCTATCGGGGCAGTCGACGCGGCCGATCGCCCGATCCGGTGACTGCTCTGGACGCATGAGCGTGCTGTGGGCCGGGTAGTAGAAGGCCATGGCGAGTTCGTCGAAGTCCGGAGACCACCGCCCTCTCGGTTCGCGTAGACCTACGTACCGCTATCCGGATTGTTAGGCGTCCGTCGTCGCCGGAGGGTGGGTCCACGTGGCCGCCTGTCTGCACACCACATCCCTGCCGGGCGGCCGAGTGGAAACGGAGAACGACCGATGCGACACGATCGCTCGACCCGGCGACGGGTCGTCACCGCCTGCCTGACCACGGCAACCCTGCTGTCGGTCGGCGCGGGCTACGGCTACGCCGCCGGCGGGCAACCGGAGGGCGACGTCGTCGGCGCCGGCCGACCGGGCGCGGTGCCGGACAGCTACATCGTCGTGCTGCGGGCGGACTCGGTCAGCCTGGAGCAGACGCCCGCCGCCGCCGAGGCGCTCGTCGGGAGGTACGGCGGCGAGGTCCAGCTGGCCTACACCGCCGTGCTGCGCGGCTTCGCGGCCACCATGAACGCGACGCAGGCGCGCCGGCTGGCCGCCGATCCGACCGTGGAGTACGTCGAGCAGGACGGCGAGGCGCACGCCACCGGTACCCAGGAGAACCCGACCTGGGGCCTGGACCGGGTGGACCAGAAGACGCTGCCGCTGGACAAGAAGTACAACTACCACAACACCGCCGAGGGCGTGACCGCGTACGTGGTCGACACCGGCATCCAGAAGGAGCACCCCGACTTCGGCGGCCGGGCCGCCGACGGCCACGACTTCATCGACGACGACGCGGTGGCGCAGGACTGCCACGGCCACGGCACGCACGTCGCGGGCACCATCGGCTCGACCACGTACGGCGTGGCCAAGGCCGTGAAGCTGGTGGGCGTGCGGGTGCTCGACTGCCGTGGTTCCGGCGCGTGGTCACAGGTCATCGGTGGGCTGGACTGGATCGCCAAGAACGCGGCCAAGCCGGCGGTGGCCAACATGAGCCTCGGCGGCACGGCCAGCACGTCGATAGACGACGCGGTCAAGAAGGTGGTCGCGGCCGGGGTCACGGTCGCCGTGGCGTCCGGCAACGACAACCGCGACGCGTGCAACGTCTCGCCGGCCCGAACCCCCGAGGCGATCACGGTCAACGCGTCCGACAGCATGGACAAGCGGTCGACGTTCTCCAACACCGGCCGCTGCACCGACCTCTTCGCCCCCGGCTCGAACATCACCTCCACCTGGAACAACGGCGGCGAGCGCACGATCAACGGCACGTCGATGGCGGCACCGCACGTGGCGGGCGCGGCGGCGCTGTACCTGGGCGCGAACCCCGCCAACGCCGCCGCCACCCCGGCGGACGTGACCAAGGCGCTGATCGACAACGCCACCCCGCACGTGGTCAAGAACCCGGGCAGCGGCTCGCCGAACAAGCTGCTGTACACGGGGTTCATCGGCGGCAACCCGAATCCGCCCACCTGCGCGGGTGGTACGAACACCGACGACGTGGCCATCCCGGACGCCGGTGACGCCGTCACCTCCGACATCGTCGTGTCCGAGTGCGAGGGCACCGGCACCCCGCAGACCTCGGTGAAGGTCGACATCGTGCACCCGTACACCGCCGACCTGGCGGTGGACCTGATCGGCCCGAGCGGCGCGGTGTTCCCGCTGCGGGCCTCGGGTGGCGAGAACTCCGCGGACGGCATCCACGAGACGTTCAAGGTGGACACGTCCAAGGAGAACAAGAACGGCACGTGGAAGCTGCGGGTGAAGGACGTCTACACGTACGACACCGGGACCATCGACGCCTGGTCGCTCGCGTTCTGACCCACCACCGAGACCAACCGGCCGCGAGGGTGCGGGCGGGCGGTGACCACCACGGTCGCCGCCCGCCTGCTCGCGCGGGGGTTCGCCGGCGCCGCCTGCTCGCGCGGGGGTTCGTCGGTACCGCCTGCTCGCGCGGGGTTCGTTGGTACCGCCTGCTCGCGCGGGGTTCGTTGGTACCGCCTGCTCGCGCGGGGTTCGTTGGTACCGCCTGCTCGCGCGTGCGGCTCATCGGCCGCGGTTAGAGAGTTGTTAGAGGCCTCGGCTTGGCTTGTCCACCGGTCCCACGGGAAGAGGCCGCGACCGAGGGAGGCAGTCGTGGAGAACACCAAGAAGAAGGTCAGCGTCAAGATCCGCAAGCTGGAGAAGCTCGAGACCACACGCTGCGCAGCTCGCCCTACGAGATCCAGGCCAGGCTCAAGCACGCCTCGGTGGCGTTGCTCGGGCTCGGCGGCACGGGGTCGGCGGTCGCGTCCGGGCTGGTCGCGAGCGGGGTCGGGCACCTGCACTGCGCGGACTTCGACACCGTCGAGGAGTCGAACCTGTGCCGCCAGCTGCTGTACGACGAGGGGGACGTCGGCGCGCCCAAGGTGGACCGCGCGGTGGCCCGGCTGCGCGCGATGAACTCGCTG
This sequence comes from Saccharothrix sp. CB00851, assembly GCF_001905065.1. NCBI lineage: Bacteria > Bacillati > Actinomycetota > Actinomycetes > Pseudonocardiales > Pseudonocardiaceae > Saccharothrix > Saccharothrix sp. CB00851. The sequence goes on along the minus strand of NZ_LWLC01000066.1, from coordinate 173,709 downwards.
GTCGAGGTCACCGGCGAGGAGCGCAGGGTCACCGGCGCGGACGACGTGGCCGAGTTGATGGCGGGCCGGGACGCGTTCGTGCTGTGCGCCGACCAACCGCAGCCGGACATCATGCGTTGGACCAACGAGGCCGCGCTGCGCACCGGCACGCCGTGGTTCGTGTCCCTCTACACCGGACCGATGGCGGTCGTCGGCGGGTACGTGCCGGGGGAGACGGGCTGCTGGGAGTGCCTGTTCCGGTGGATGAACACGCAGGAGCACGTGTCGGACAGCCGGGTGCTGTTCCCGGACGACCGCGCCAACGCGGTGATCGCGGCGAGCGCGAGCGTCAGCGGCCACCTGTGCGCGTTGGAGGTGATCTACCACCTCGGCGGGCTGCCGACGCAGGTGCGCGGGCGGGTGCTGCACTGGAACTTCGCCGACTGGGGCCACCACTACTTCATCGACGTGCCGCACGACGTCGACTGCCCGACCTGCGGCCATGGCTGAGCCGTCGACCGACGTGGCGATCGGGCCGTCCAGCGTGCTGCGGCTGCACCGGCTGGCCGTGCGCGACAGCGACGACGACCCGGACGAGGTGGTGGTCGGCCGGGTCGAGACGGGCGGGTTCGTCGAGCTGCCCCGGATCGGCGCGATCGCGATCACCATGCTGGACGCCGGGTCGACCGTGGGCGAGGTGGAGGAGCGGATCGCCCGCGAGCACGACGTGGAGCTCGACGTCGTGGAGTTCGCCGAGGCACTGGTCGAGCTGGAGTTCGTGTCCGGTGTGGACGGTCGGCCCCTGCCGGGTGGTGAACCGCGCCGCGAGCACCTGCCGTGGTTGCGCGAACGCTGTGCGGCCACCTGCCGCTGGCCGTGTGCGTGGCCGCCGGGCGGCTCGCCGTGCACCCGGACTGGCCGGTCGCGCGGCTGTGGGACCGGCTGGCCGAGGAGCGGCGGCGGCTGGACGAGCTGTCGTTGGGCGACCTGGACGTGCGGGCCGTCATCGCGACCAGCTACGGGCTGCTCGACCCGCCCGCCCGGCTGCTGCTGCGCCGGCTCGGCCTGGCCGCGACGACCGAGTGGCCCGCGTGGGTGGCGGGTGCGCTCGTGGGCGGTGACGAGCCGGTGGACCGGTTGCTGGAGACGTTGGCCGACGTGCACCTGGTCGAGGTGCTCGGCCGCGACCGGGTGGGGCAGGAGCGCTTCCGGCTGCACGACCTGGTGCACGAGTTCGTCGCCGAACGGGTCGCCGAGGAGGAGCCGCCGCGGGAGCGTGACGCGGCGCTCAGGCGGGTGCTGTCCGGCTGGCTCGGCCGGGCCGGGGTGGCGGACGACCGGGTCGGGCACGGCCTGCAGAACGCGGTCGGGCTCGACCTGCCGCTGGTGCCGGACGACGTGGCCGGGCCGATCGCCGCCGCGCCGCGGGAGTGGTTCGAGGTCGAGCTGACCACGCTCATCGCGTGCGTCGAGCAGGCGTGCCGGCTCGGCTTGGCCGAACTCGCGGGCGGGTTGGCGCTGCGCCTGACCGGGTTCCTCGCCCTGCGCACCTACGACGTGGAGCGGGAACGGGTCCTGCGTGCCGCCGCCGAGGTCACCAGGGCGCACGGCGTTGACCGGCAGGCGGTCCGGCTGCTGCTGGGCCTGTTCGGGCTGGCGGCCCAGCGGTCTCGGTTCGCGGAACTGCCCGCGTTGGCGGCCGAGGGCCTCGCCTTGGCGCGGGAGCTCGGCGACCGGCTCGGGGTGGTGGGCGCGCTGGGCAACGCCGGGTGGGCGGCCCAGAGCCTGGGCCGGCTCGCCGAGGCCGCGCGCTGGTTCGAGGAGGGCGTCGAGGCGTGTGACGAGTCCGTCCCGCCGCCGTTGGCCCGGTGGCTGGCGTTGTCGCTGGCCCGCACCTGGCACGAGGCGGGGTACTCCGCGCGGGCCGTGCCGGTGGTCGAACGGCTGTTGTCCGAGTGGTCGGAGGAGGAGAGCGACCGGAGCAGGGCGCTGCTGCTCGTGCTGGCCGCCGATGTGCTGCCGGCCGTCGGCCGGGTCGACGCGGCGGAACGGTTGCTGACCGAGGCGGCGGCGCTCGTGGCCCGCCTCGACGACGAACTCGGGTCGGCCCGCATCGGGCACGACCTGGCCAGGGTGTGGCTGCACCGGGGCGAGTGGGACCGGGCCGCCGAGCGGCTGGACCGCGTGCTGCGGGTGCACGAGGAGCTGGGCGTGCGCGACGAGACCGCCCGGACCCTCGTCACGATGGGTGAGCTGGAACTGGGCCGCGGCGGGCAGGCGGCCGGGGTGCTGCGCCGGTCGTTGGCGCTCTGGCGGGAGGTGGGCGCGCCGCTCGACGTGGCGCGGACGTTGGCGCGGCTCGCGATCGCCGACCCGGACGGTGCGCGGGAGTACCGGCGGGAGTGCGACGCGATCCTGGCCGAGCTGGGGCTGGACGAGCGCGCGCTGCGGCTGCCGTCGTTCCTGTGAGCGGCCCGGCCGTTACGCCAGCGGGCGTCGTCCGGCGAACCCCAGGTCCGTGCGGTGGTACCAGTCCAGGCCCTGGTCGCCTTCGAGCCAGCACAGCAGCACCGGCACGCCGTCGAGGTCGGACGGGAAGTCGACCAGCAGCGGCGCGAAGCCCTTCAGCTCGGCGCCCGTCGCCTGCACGGTGGTCATGAGGTCGTCCAGCCTGGCCTGGGCCGCCTTCAGCTCGGGCAGCCCGCCGAGGTCGGTGGGTCCGCCGCCGTTGAGGGAAGCGGCCAGCTCGGCGGCGTCGGCCCGGACCTCGATGATCTCGGTGAGCACCGGCAGGAGCCTGGCCAGCTCTTCTCGCGCCTCGGGCACGCTGAACACGGTCACCCCTGGTCCGCCGTGGTTGCCGTACCCGGACAGGCTACCCGCCGCGGGCGCGGCGACCCGGCGTGCGGCACGCGCCACTCGGCGTGCGCCGCGACGAGTCGGGGCCGCCCCAGCGGTGAGGCGGCCCCGACGTCAGTCAGCGCAGCGGCGGTGAGGCCAGCTTCGCCAGCTCCAGCGCCTGCTGGGGCCACCAGCGGCCGGCGGCCGGGCCGCCCTGGCACTCGCCGTCGGACTCACCGGGGCGCTTGACCCACAGGTACGCGTCCACCAGCGGGATGCCGGTGTTCGCCGTGGGCCGCTCGCCCAGGCCGCGGCCCGGCGGGTTGCACCAGTCGGTCTCGCCCTCGCCGGGCGTGTAGTGGCCGAGGCCGTTGCGGCTGGTGTCCAGCACGAAGTGCGTCATCTTCGGCATGTGCACCGGCATCGCGTCCAACTCCTCGTTGGTCGGGCAGCTGGTCGCACCCCGCTCCGTGCGCAGGTAGATGCACTTCGACACGCGGGTGCCGTACTGGACCAGGTCCTCGGTGAACCGGTAGTTCGAGGTGTTGAGCGCGAACCCGTCCGCCCGCGTGACACCGCCCTGGAGCAGGCGGTTGACGATGCCCAGCTGCTGGCGCGGCTCGCCGTAGCCCGCGTCGTAGTCGTTGAGCGCCTGCCACGCCGAGTGCCCCGCGTCGAGGTAGACGCGGGTGTGCTTGCCGCGCTTGAGCGCGTCCACGGCGTGGTTGATCTCGCGGAACCGCTGGGGCACCAGCTCCGAGTCGGGGCCGATCGTGCACCACGGCTCGCTGGTCATCAGGGCCAGGCCGTCCGGCTCGACCACCACGACCGCCTTCTCGTCACCGATGCCGTCGGCGAAGGCGTCGATCCAGTCCTTGTACTCCTGCTCGCTGAGCGCGCCGCCCGCGGACCACTGCGAGCAGTCCCGGTAGGGCACGAAGTACGCCACGAGCACCGGCACCTGGTCCTTGGCCTTCGCGGCCTGCACGACGTTGCGCACGTTCTGGCGCACCTGGTCGGCGCCCGCCGTGGTGAACCAGATGGCGGTCGGCTGGGCGGCCATGGCCTCCATCAGCTCGGCGTCCGCCACCCGGCCCTCGGCCCGCCACTGCTCGGCCTGCCGGGCCGCGTTGCTGTCGGGTTCGACGTAGAAGGACGTGCCCTTCGGCAGGTGCGGTGGTCCCGAGGCCGTCACCGTTCCCTCCGCTCCGGCGCCACTGGCGCCGATCAACGCGCACACCGCGGTCGCCGCCAGGGTCAGCCCGACGCGCCGTCCTCTCGGTCCGTTCTTCACTCGACTGCTCCTCACGGAACGCTGTCTGGGAGCGCTCCCATCCGGCGGTCAGCATGCGTGCTGATGAGCTGCATCACAACCCCCGGTCACGTGTGCGGGCACCTTTTCGAAACCTGGTCGTTACCTGCCACCTGGACGAGTGCTTGTGCGCCGTTCGAGTTGTGGGCCCCTGCCACGCCGTCTACCTGTGGAGACGTGATCACCACCATTGCGGCAGCGGTCTGCGCGTTGGCGCTGGGTCTGTTCTTCAACTGGCTGTTGAAGCGGCGCAGGCACCTCGAGCCGGGTGGCGAACCGATCACGACCAGTGACCTGACCAGCCCGATGGAGACGCTGGCCGTGCTGCTGCTGGCGTTCGTGCTGGTGGTGGCCGCCGAGTCGTACAGCGCGGCGGACGAGGCGGTGCGGTCCGAGGCCGTCGTGGTGGAGCACCTGTTCGAGTTCGCCGAGTTCGCGCCGGAGCCCGCGGCACAGACGTTGCAGGGTGCGACGATCTGCTACACCCGCGCCGTGCTGGCGCACGAGTGGGCGCAGATGGAGGAGGGCAGCGGCCTCTCACCCGTGCCGAGCGTCTGGAGCGACCGGTTCCGCCAGGTGCTCAAGGAACTCGGCGCGGCGGACCCGCTGTTCGAAACGCTGGTCAACGCGGACGAGCGGCGTTCCGAGGCGCGCATGGAGCGCATCGCGCAGTCGGCACCGGCGATCCCGGAGATCCTCTACTGGTTCATGGTGATCTCGCTCGCGGTCACCGTGGTGGCGTTCGCGTTCAACCTGCCCTCCCGGCGGGGCGGGCTGGAGATCGCCACGCTCGTCGTGCTCACCACGCTGTTCACCCTGTGCCTGCTGCTCATCCAGGACGTCGACCGGCCGTTCGCGGGCGTGATCAGCGTGTCGACCGAGGCGTTGCACTCCACCGAGGACTACATCACCGAGGGCTACGACGTCCGGTACGACCAGGAGACGCTCCCGTGCGACCAGGCGGGTGGGCTACGCGCGGGCGCGTGACGTGCCGCGGACGACGCGGGCCAGGTGCAGGGCGTAGGTCTCCCACTCGGCCAGGTGCTCGGTGGCGATGCCGAACACCGCCACCGCCTCCTCGGCGGGCAGGTGCACCACCACCTGCAACTGCCGGACGACCCGGTCGGCCAGGGCGGCGTCCTGGGCGATGATCAGCGCCCGGCCCAGCGCGAGGTCGACCTCGCGGACGGTGGCCGACCGCGGTACCGCGGTGGCCAGCGCGGTCAGCGGGTCGTGGTCGCGGGTGGGGTGCAGCGCGATGGTGAACAGGCCCGTGGTCGGGCCCGCGGGTTCCAGCACCGTGGCCGCGTACCGCACGCCGGCCTCGCGCAGCCGGGCCACCAACGTCTCCTGCGCGGACAGCAGGGCGGTGCGCTGGGCGGCGGTCGCTTCGGGCCACGCGTCAGCGATCAGCCGTGCGGTCCGGGCCGCCCGGTCCGCCGGTTCGGCCGCCAAGTCCATCGGGGTGAACTGCGGCGGCACGTCGAACGTGAACGGCAGAGTCACGACAGACCTCTCATCACGTTGACCCACCTGTCGGGAATCGCCTGCACACCGTTGGCGTTCGCCGCGATGGCCGTGGCGACGCCTTCGGCCTCCTCGCCCCAGCCGAGGATCGCGGGCACCTGTGTGGCGAGCGAGACACCGCCCTGCACACCGACTGCCACCCCGGTCGAGACCGCCGGGTTCGAGAAGACGCCCTCGGCGGCGGCCTTCAGCAGCGGCGCGGCCTCGAAGCCGGTGTCGGCGGCGCGCAACAGGGATCCGATGCCGGTGATCGCGTGCTCCGCGTTCTTGATCGCCGCGACGCCGGGGAGCACGCCCAGGGTGTCGCCCACGAGCGTGGCGAGGTCGAAGTCCCCGGTGATCGCCATGTCGGTCGCGTTCGCCGCCAGCGCGACACCGCCGGCGAGCAGGGCGACCGGCGCGGCGAAGGCGTTCACGCCCGGGATGAGCGCCAGCGTGCCCGCGACGGCGGAGGTGACCCCGGCCCACTTGCCGATCTCACCGAACACGGTGTCGCCGTCACCCTCCTTCGCGGGTCCCTCGGGCGGCACGAACGGTGGCGGTGGTGGGCCGTGGCCGGCGAGGGAGGCGAGGTAGGCGTTGAGCCAGGCCGCGATCTCGGTGACGAACCGGTCCTGCGTGGCCGCGGCCACGGCGGGGTCGAGCTGCGCCGCCTTGGCGTACAAGGGGATGTTGGCGTTGATGACGTCCACAATGGTCTGCTTGGCCGACGTCACGTCGGTCGCGAACGCGGCGGCGAGGGTCTGCAGCGCGTGCATCCGCGTGCCGACCTCGCCGGCGGCTGCGCCGAGCGCGGTCATCCGGCCGTGGAACGCCTGACCGGCCGGGTCGGCCCACGCGGTGGCGATCGGGCCGAGGTCGAGGCGGCTCAGCGGTTCGGTGTGCCCGGCCGCCTCGCCCCACTCGGCGGCCAGCAGCCGCATCATGTCCTCGTCCGTGTCCGGCCACTCGACGAGCGCGTTGACCCTGGGCCACAGGCCGTGCGCGCTGGAGGGAGGTGCGATCGGCACGTCAACCCCCGAACGCGCCGGCGCCCGTGCGGTCGGCCGTGACGTAGTCGAGCACGCACTGGCGGCCGACGGCGGCGCTGTCGCGGTAGGCGACGGGCAGCTGGTCGGCGGCCGTGCGCACCGGCTCCGGCCGGTACTTGGCGCGGAACGCCTGGGCCAGCAGGCCCGCGCCGATCCCGGACTCGTTGGCCGTGATCTGGCCGGCCAGGGCCGTCCACGCGTTGCCGAACACCGCGGCCGCCGCCTCGATGCCGGTCATCGCCTGGTCCGCCGCGTCGGTGTCGAGGTGGACGAAGCTCATCGCCGCGCCCTCCGGTCCAGCTCGCCGAGCAGCGGGTCGAACCGGGGGTCGGTCGCCTCGGGTGACGGCATGAGGTGCTTGGTCAGCGCGACGACCTGTGCCTCGGCCAGTCGTCCCGCTTCGGCGACCGCCGCGACGATCCGCCTGCCCAGCGCGGCGGCGTCCGGGTCGCGGTAGACGCGCGGGTTCAGTCGCAGGTCGAGCAGTTCGCCGCGCGCGCCGACGGTGGCGGTGATCAGGCCGTCCGGTGAGTCCGCGCTCGCCCGGATCGCGGTCATGCCCTGTTGCACGGCGCGCAGGTCGTCGGCGAGGCGCCGGTAGGCTGCGGGGTCCATGGGTGCGATGCTCGCCCGGCACGACCCGCGTGCGGCGGCACGTGACCGCTTCCGGCCACCGCGGCACGGCTCGCGGGCGCGGTGCCGACGATGGGCCCGTGAGACGACTCAACACCGCGCTCGCGGCCGTCGCGCTCGTGGCACTGTCCACACCGGACGCCCACGCCGCGCCGCCGCCCGGCGCCTGCCGCGACCCGGAGCCCGCGCGCCCGCCGATCCGGGAACTGCCGTGGGCGCAGCAGGCGCTCGACGTGACGCGGGCGTGGCCGCACAGCACCGGGGGCGGGGTGCTCGTCGCGGTCGTGGACACCGGCGTCGACCGCGACCACCCGCAGTTGGCCGCGCCGGGCAAAGTGGTGCGGGGCGAGGACTTCTTCCTCGTGGGTGACCTGCCCGGCGACTTCGACTGCGGGTCGCACGGCACCGCCGTGGCCAGCATCATCGCCGCCGACCAGGTGGAGGGCGTCGGTTTCCACGGTGTCGCGCCCGGCGCGCGGGTGCTGCCGGTGCGGGTCGCGGACCGCGATCTGAACGACTCGGGCGCGGTCAACGCGCTGGACCCGGTCGTGCTGGCGCGGGGCATCCGGTACGCCGTCGACGCGGGCGCGAAGGTGATCAACCTGTCGATGTCCGGGCAGGACGACAACCCGTACGTGCGCGACGCGGTGGCGCACGCCGTGGCCAAGGACGTGCTCGTGGTGGCCGCCACGGGCAACCGGCAGCAGAGCGGCGGCCCTCGGCTGCCGTCGTTCCCGGCCGCGTACGACGGGGTGCTCGGCGTCGGCGCGATCGACATCGCGGGCGACCGGATGGCCGGGTCGCAGGTCGGTGACTACGTCGACCTGGTCGCGCCGGGCAAGGCGGTGGCCGGCGCGACCCGGGCGGGCGGGCACGCGTATTGGGAGGGCACGAGCTTCGCCGTGCCGTTCGTCGCGGGCACGGCCGCGCTGGTGCGGGCCGCGTGGCCGGAGCTGCCCGCGCCGGAGGTCGCGCGGCGGCTGCTGGCCACGGCGAGCCCGGCCCGCGGCCAGGCCGCCGCGTACGGCGTCGGCGTGGTCAACCCGTACCGCGCGGTCACCGACGGGTTGGCGGCGGCCAAGCCGGACCTCGTGCCGGTGGTCGTCAAGCCGACGCCGGACCCCGACGCGGTACGGGAACGGGCGTGGTGGCGTGCGGCGGCGGAGAGCGCGCGCGGGCAGGTGGTGCTGGCTGCCGGGGTCGTGGTCGCGGCTGCGGTGCTGGCGTTCGTGCTGGTCAACGGGCGCCGTCGGCGGTGGGCGCCGACGCGGCTCGACCCGCTGCCCGAGGGCTCGCCGCCGGCCGAGGTGCCGGACCAGGTGTTCCTGTTCCGCCGCTGACCGCGCGAAGACCCACCCGCAGGAAGACCTGGACGCGGAAGGGCCCCGACGCCAACCGGCGTCGGGGCCCACTGGTGTGCCGCTCAGATCCCCGTGCTGCCGACCCGCGCCACCGCGGCGCCGAGGGCCTGCTGCAGTTCGGCGTTGGCCTTGTCCACCCCGCCGCGCAGCGCCTGCAGCATCGCCTGCTGCGCGGTCGACACCTGGTGCCACGCGGCGCTGATCTCGCTGAACTGGCCACCGGCCTGGTCCAGCCAGTCCGCGGACGTCGCACCGGAGGTCGCGCGCCAGGTGTCCATCTCCTGCTCCACCCTGGCGACCGTCGAGGCGATCTGCCCGGCCAGCCCTTCCAGCTGGGCGAAGTTGCCCTTGATGAGCATGTCGTTCCTTCCTGGTGGTCCGGTACCGCGGTCAGCCGAGCGCGCCGCCGAACGGGCTGGCGCCCTGCACGGCGTTGAGCCCGGTCGCCGAGGCCTGGTCGGCGTTGAGGTAGGTGTTCGAGGAGAACCTGGTGTTCTCGCCGAGGCTGTTGAGCGCCGTGGTGAGCCGGGTGATGCCCGCCTCCCACTGGGCGTGCGCGGCGTCGAACGCGGGCCGCGCGGTGCCCTCCCACTGGCCCTTGAGCGCGTCCACCGTGGGACGCAGCGATGCCCGGTGCCCCTCGATGTCACCGGACACGGTCGCCGCCATCGAGGCGGCGCGCTCCAGTGTCTCGGTAACGCCGTGAAGTTGGTCCTGCACTCCGGTTCTCCTTCCGCTGGTTGCGGTTCTGCGCTGCCCAGCGAACCGCCCCGGCGGGGTGCGCCGCCGGTGCGCGGCACGTTCCTGCCACCGCCGCCCGCCGCCGCCCGCACGCCACCACGATCGGTGCCCTACAGCGAAGAAGGGGGTGCGCCGGCGTGGCGACCGTGGTGGTGACGAGGCCTCAGCGCAGGCCCGCGCCGGAGATGCCGTCCGGCGAGCTCGTGCTGGAGGCGCCGCCGGAGATCCCCCAGCCCGCCGCGCGCACGTGGACGCAGCTGGTCATGGTGCTGCCGATGGTGGCGATCATGGCGGCGATGCTGCTGGTGTTCGGCGGCGGTGCGACCGGTGCGCTGCGGTTCGTCGTGTTCGGGCTCTTCGGCGTGGCGATGCTGGCGATGGTGCTGGTGTCGATGCTGAACGGCAGCGGTCCGAGCAAGCGCGAGATGGCCCAGGCGCGGCGCTCCTACCTGCGGCAGCTGGCCCAGTACCGGGTTCGGGTCACCCGGTCGATCCGCCGCCAGCGCGACGCGCTGGCCCACCTGCACCCCGAACCGGAGGCGCTGCTGTCGCTGGCCGCGTCGGACCGGCGGTGGGAGAGGCGCCGGTCCGACGCGGACTTCGCCGTCGTGCGCGTCGGGCTCGGCCCGCAGAGCCCGGCGCTGGACCTCGTGCCACCGGACACCGTGCCGCTGGAACGGCTGGAACCGTTGTCCGCGTTGGCGTTGCGGCGGTTCCTGACCACCTACTCGACGGTGGCCGACCTGCCGCTGGCGTTGGCGCTGCCGGGGTTCGGCGTGATCCACGTCGGTGGTGACCGGGCACGCGCGGTGGCGTTGGTGCGCGCGGTGCTGGCGCAGCTGGCGGTGCTGCAGGCACCGGACGACGTGCGGGTCGCGGTGTGCGCGGGTGACGCCGCACGGCCCTCGTGGGAGTGGGTGAAGTGGCTGCCGCACGCGCTGCACCCGGACCGCACCGACGCGGTGGGGCCCGTGCGGCTGGTCACGTCCGGCGTGGTGGCGCTGGAGGCGTTGCTGGACGACCTGCTCGCCGCCCGGCCCAGGTTCGACCCCGACGCACCGCGCTCCACGGCCGGGCCGCACCTGGTGGTGGTGCTCGACGGCGGCACGGTCGCGGGCTCGGACCACCTGATGACCGGCGGCGGCGTCGAGGGCGTGACCGTGCTGGACCTGTCGTCACCGCTGCCGCGTGTGCCGGAGCGGGCGGCGCTGGTGCTGGAGGTGGCCGCCGACGGCGTGCTGGTCGCCCGCACGGTGGAGGGAGACGTGGAGCTGGGCCGTGCCGACGTGCTGGACCCGCCCACGGCGGAGGCGCTGGCCCGGGAGCTGGCGCCGCTGCGGCTGACCGCGGGCGGCACCGGTGAGCAGCCGCTGGCGGGCGACACCGGGCTGGAGGACCTGCTGGAGCTGGGCGAGGTGTACTCCTACGAGCCGGGGGAGAACTGGCAGCAGCGGCCCAACCGGGACCGGCTGCGCATCCCGTTCGGCCTGCGTGAGGACGGCACGCCGGTCGAGCTGGACCTCAAGGAGTCCGCGCAGGACGGCATGGGGCCGCACGGCCTGCTCATCGGCGCGACCGGGTCGGGCAAGAGCGAGCTGCTGCGCACCCTCGTGCTCGGCCTGGCGCTGACGCACCCGCCCGAGTCGCTGAACTTCGCGTTGATCGACTTCAAGGGTGGCGCCACGTTCACCACCCTGGACCGGCTGCCGCACACCAGCGCGGTGATCACCAACCTGGCGGACGAGCTGCCGCTGGTCGACCGGATGGCCGACGCGGTGAACGGCGAGTTGGTGCGCCGCCAGGAACTGCTGCGCGCGGCTGGGAACTTCGCCTCGCTGCGCGACTACGACCGGGCCCGCGCGGCGGGCGCGCCGCTGCCCGAGGTGCCGACGCTGCTGGTGGTGTGCGACGAGTTCAGCGAGCTGCTGTCGGCCAAGCCCGACTTCGTGGACATCTTCGTGCAGATCGGGCGGTTGGGGCGGTCGCTCGGCGTGCACCTGCTGCTGGCCAGCCAGCGGCTGGAGGAGGGCCGGTTGCGGGGGCTGGACACGCACCTGTCGTACCGGATCGGGCTGCGCACGTTCTCCGAGCTGGAGAGCCGGACCGTGCTCGGCGTGGCGGACGCGTTCAGCCTGCCCCGCGCGCCCGGCCACGGCTACCTGAAGTTCGGCACCGAGCCGATGGTGCGGTTCCGGTCGGCGTACGTGTCGGGCGTGCACCGCAGGCCCGGGTCGGGTGGGTCGTCGGGATCGGTGGAGGTGCCCGGGATGGCGCCCTACACCACCGAGTACGTGGCGCCGCTCGCGCTGCCCGTGGTGGACCCGGTGGACGAGGACGCGGTCGGCGAGAGCCTGCTGGACATCCTGGTCGACCGGTTGGCCGGCCGCGGCACGCCCGCGCACCAGGTGTGGCTGCCGCCGTTGGACCAATCGTCCACTTTGGACGAGCTGCTGGGCGTCCTCGGCCCGGATCCGGCGCGAGGGCTGTGCCCGGTCGACGCACGGCGCAACGGTGGGCTGCGCGCGGTGGTGGGCCTGGTCGACCGGCCGTTCGAGCAGCGGCGCGACCTGCTGGAACTGGACCTGTCCGGTGCGGCCGGGCACGTGCTGGTGGTCGGCGGGCCGCGCAGCGGTCGCAGCACGGCGTTGCGGACGGTGGTCGCGAGCCTCGCGCTGACCCACACACCGGCGGAGGTGCAGTTCTACTGCCTGGACTTCGGCGGCGGGCTGCTCGCTGCCTTGCGCGGGCTTCCGCACGTCGGCGGGGTGGCGGGGCGTCAGCAGGCCAGTGCCGTGCGGCGGACCGTGGCCGAGGTGGCGGCGGTGCTGGAACGGCGGGAACGGCTGTTCGCCGAGCACGACGTGGACGGCATCGCCGGGTTCCGGGCGCTGCGGCGGGAGGGCCGGTTCGCCGACGAGCCGCACGGCGACGTGTTCCTGGTGATCGACGGCTGGCAGACGTTGCGCAAGGAGTTCGAGGACCTGGAGGACGTGGTCTCTGACATCGCGACGCGCGGGCTGTCGTTCGGCGTGCACGTGGTGGGCGCGTGCGCCCGGCCGTTCGACCTGCGGCCGGGTATCCGGGACCTGTTCGGCAGCCGGTTGGAGCTGCGGCTGGGTGACCCGTTGGACAGCGTGGTGGACCGGCGCAGCGCGGCGGCCGTGCCGGAGGGCGCGCCGGGCCGCGGCATCACGCCGGGCAAGCACCACATGCTGGTGGCGTTGCCGCGCATCGACGGAGAGTCCGATGTGGACAGCGCGACGCCCGCGCTCGTCGACCTGGTGGACGCGGTGGCGCGGGCATGGACCGGTGCGCACGCGCCGCGGGTGCGGCTGCTGCCCGGCCTGGTGACCGAGGCCTACCTGCCCCCGGTCGACGCGGACCTGAAGTTCGCGATCGGCGTGGCGGAGCACGACCTGGGGCCGGTGCACCTGGACTTCCTGGCCGACGCGCACTTCCTGGTGCTGGGCGACACGGAGTCGGGCAAGACGGCTTTCCTGCGATTGCTGGCCCGCCGGATCGTGGCCAACCGCACGCCCGCGCAGGCCAGGCTGCTGGTGGTCGACCACCGGCGCGGCCTGGTCGGCGACGTGCCGGACACGCACCTGCTCGGCTACGGCGCGGACGCCACGACCACCGCCCACCTGATGGCGGAGGCGGCACGGGCGATGGCGGCGCGGCTGCCGGGTCCGGACGTGACGGCGGAGCAGCTGCGCGCCCGCAGCTGGTGGACCGGGCCCGAGCTGTTCGTGCTGATCGACGACTACGACCTGGTCGCGACCGGCCTGGACAACCCGCTGCTCGCGTTGCTGCCGTACCTGCCGCAGGGACGGGACATCGGGCTGCACGTCGTGCTCACGCGGCGGACCGGTGGTGCGGGGCGCGCGCTGTTCGAGACGTTCATCGCCAGGCTGCGCGATGTGGGCTCGCCGGGCCTGATGTTGTCCGGCGACCGGAACGAGGGGCCGTTGCTCGGCGGCCTCAAGCCCGAGCCGCTGCCACCGGGGCGCGGCCGGCTGGTCGACCGGCGGCGCGCGCCGTCGCTGGTGCAAGTGGCAGATCCGGACCGAGGGAGTGATCAGTGAACGATGGATTGCACGGGTGGACCCAGTACATGGCGGCGTTCGAGCCGCGACCACTGGATCTGAGGGCCGTGGCGCAGGAGGCCGTGCCCAGCTATTGCGGTGGCGGGATGCTGGAGTGCCCGCCGTTCCGGACGGCCGACGAGACGTCGACCACCGCGCTGACCACCTACCTGACCGCCGCCGACCACGAACTGGTGGAGCTGCGGGAGATCACGCGGGCGTGCGCGGACGACTACCAGCGTGCCGACGGCACCAGCGCGGAGGCCCTGGTCAAGGTGCGTGACGCGGCGCCACTGGGTCCCGCTCCCGTATTCGCCGAGGCCGTCGACGGCTACCGGATGGTCCCGCGCGGTCCCGGCGGCGACCCGGCGGGCATGTCATGAGCTACGCGGAGGAGACGGTCGCGCAGATGGCCAAGCGGGTGGAGAAGGAGATGGTCTCCGATCACATCCGCCGACTGCAGCGGGCGAGCCGGATGTGGCGGATGGCACGGGAGGAGCTGGAGGCATCGGCGTCGGTGTTGGACACCCAGGCCACCGACCTCGCGGCGAAGTGGGTCGACCAGGCCGGTGACCTGTTCGCCGCCCGGGCGTCGGCGGCCTCGCGGGAGATGCAGCAGTGGGCGGCGCGGATCGCCGCGGCGCAACCTTGGGTGGCGCTGGACCTGCTGGCCGTGGGCATCCCGAATACGAAGCAGGTCATCGACGGGCTCGCGGCGGAGGAGAAGGCGCTGCTGGACGCTGTGGCGAAGGGCACCGACCCGGACGCCGTCGCGAAGTTGCAGGCGGTGCGCCAGGAGGCGGCGGCGCACATGGAGGCCTTGGACAAGCTGTTCGCAGAGGCGGCGAGCGCGGTGCGGGCGGCGGTCGAGGGTGAGCAGGCAACCATGGCGGGACCCGGTGGCCCCGGCGGTCCTGGCGCAGGTCCGGCCGGTGGCCCGTCGGGCGGTCCGGCAGGTGGTCCCGCAGGGGGACCGGCAGCTGGACCCGCCGGTGGCGCGGCGCCGGGCGGTGCGGCCGGTGGCCCGGCGCCGGGCGGTGCGCCCGCTGGTCCCGCCGGTGGTCCGGCGCTGTCCGGTGGCGCGGCGGCTCCGCCGAAGCTGCCGACCGCACCACCGACCGTCGACCTGCCCCGGCCGGCCCCGGCACTGCCGCAGCTGCCCGTCGCGCCTCCCGTGGCGACGGCGGGGCTCGGCGCGGGGTTGTCACCGCGGGGTATCGGCGGACGGGCGGTGGCCGGTGCGGCGTTGACCGGTCTGCCGGGCGTGCCGTCGATCCAGCAGGCCGCCAGGCCGGGCACCCTCTCCGCCGCCGCGTTGACCCCACCGCCGCCACCGGTACCGCCCACGGCGGCCGGTGCGGCGTCGACGGCGGCGACCGGGGGCGGCACCGTGCCGCCGATGGTGCCGCCGATGTCGGGCGCGGCGCGGTCCGGTGCGGGCACGCCGAAGCCGGGCAACGCCCAGCACCAGCAGGCGGGCCGGGGCAGGCAGCGCACCGGCACCCCGGGAGTCCCCGACGCGTTGCGGGGCAGGCCGACCCCGGTGGGCGCCCTGCCCACCCGGACGGACCGGCGGCGGTCCCCCGAGTCGGAGGCGCTGGACGAGGAGCTGTGGCAGACCGAGGCCCCGTCCTCGCCGTTGACCGGCCGCTGACGCAGTGCAAAAGCGCCGCCCCTCGCGAGTTGCGAGGGGCGGCGCTTCGTCGTGCGGATCAGACTCGGGCGAGGGCGGTGACGGGGTCGAGCGGGGAGCCGTGCGGCACGCGGGCGACCAGGCTCACCGGCAGGCGAACCGGCGTGAAGCCCTTGTACCCCAGAACCTCCAGGACCTCCCGCTGGGCCAGCGGGTGGGCGCGCCCCTGGTCGGTCACCAGGACCACCGTGCCCACCGGGGCATCGGGACCCGGCATCACCTCCACCACGGCGGCCCGGCCCGGCGGCACGATCACCCGGTCGGCCAGCGGCGTCCCCGTCTCGGTGCGCCGGGCGGTGGCCGTCGTCAGGGGGTCCGGCGCCGGCAGGTCCGGGTCCGCGACCAGGGTCGGCGGTGAACCGGCGCCGTCGAACGCCGCGCACAGCACCGAGCCGTCCGCCGCGGCGAACTCCGGGCGCGCGGTCGGCGGCTTGCCCGGCCCGATCGCGACCGGTGGCCCCTGCCGCGCCTGACCGGCCACCACCAACCCCAGCGGCAGCCCGAACGGCTGCCCGCCGTCGTACGCCTGCGCGGTGGGCTGGAAGGCGCGCTGGATGTCGTACTGCAACTCCGAGATGGGCCGCAGCACCTCCGCCTCCGCCAGGTAGTGCTGCACCGCGCCACCGGAGGTCTCCACCGCGAACAGCCGGCCGATCCGCGCGCCCGGCACCGCCTTGGACTCCGCGCCGATGTCCGGCAACGCGATCGGCGCGATCGGCTCACCCGCCGGTAGCACGTCGACCATCGACGAACCGACCCGCGCCCTCGGCTCGGACCGCAGCGCCAGCCCCACCGCCACCGTGTCGGCCTGCTTGATCCGGTGCCGGAAACCGCGCCACAACAGGTACTGGTCACCGGTGTCGGGCACGTCCACCAGCAGCGCGCGATCGTCCAGCGACCGTCCACCCGGGACACCGCCGCCGACCACGAGCACCGAGTCGTTCACCGTCGCACCGGTGACGTCCGGCCGGGGCTGGGAACACATCGTCCAGCCCGTGGTGAGCAGCCGGTCGGGATCGGGCAGCGAGTCCGGCGCGTCCTCGATCCCGATCCGCGGCCCGCGCGGCACACCGGCCAACGACTCGCGCGACACCGTGCGCGTCGGCGCGTGCTTGCCCAACGCCAGCAACGCCGACACGTAGTTCGCCACCGGGTGCAGCCGACCGTCCAGGTAGACGTGCCGCGCGCCGGTCTCCTCCTCCACCACCACGACCTCGCCGCGCCAGGCCGTGCTGCCACCCGGCGACACCATCCCGTACACGCCGAAGCCCGCCAGCACGACCACCGCGATGGCGATGCCGCCGAACGCCGCCACCACCGACCGGCGGAACGGCGGCTGCTCGGGATCGGTCTCGCCGGTGACCAACGCCGACACCACCCGTTGCAGCAGGAACTGCTGCGCCTGCAACTGATCCCGGTTCGACGCCACGGCTCAGCCCCCCAACCCGCGCAGGTACGCGTACAGGCCGAGCACCGCGCACACCACCGGCACCACCGCGATCACCACGACGACCTCCACCAGTTCCGCGTACCGCGACAGCCGCGGGTTCCACTTCACCCGGGCCAGGCCGAGGACGACCACCACCGCCCCGATCCCGATCACGGCCGGTCCCGTCGGCAGGCACGCCAGCACCGCGACGCCCGCGCCGAGCAGCGGACCGCGTTGCCGCACCGACGGGTACAGCCGGGCGCGCAGCAACAGCCCCGCCGAGAGCACGCCCAGCAGCACCGTCGCCCACACGTCACCGCGCGTCAGCAGGACCGCGCACGCCCCGACCACGGCCGCGCAGCCCGCGAGCATCCCGGTGAGCAGGGCGTCGGCCCGCACGACCGCCTCGCGCACCGCCGCACGGGCCGGTCGCGGCGGGTCGGCGAGCAGGTCCGCGGGCGTGCGCGGCAACGTCGGCAGCGGCACCCGACCCAGCCGGATCGCCAACGGCGCGCACAGCGGCGAGAACACCAGCGCCGCACCCGCGACCACCGCCGCCGCCTCGACACCGCTCAGCACGTCCGCCGCCAGCCACGCGCCACCCGCACCGAGCAGCGCGGCCGTGGTCGTGCCGGTGAACCACACCACCTTCTCCGCCACCCCGATCAGCGCGAGCACCGACACCACCAGCACCGCCGAGCACGCCGACAGCACGTGCGGCGCGCCCAGCCCCTGCCCGGTGCCCAGGAACAGCACGCCGCCCAGCCCCGCGAACGGCAGCGCCAACGCCGCCACCACCGCGCCCGCACCCGCGTCGCCGAACGCCCGCGCGCACGTCACGCCCGCCGCCAGCAGCACCGCCGCCAAGCCCCACGACCACCACGGCGAACCGAGGCCCGCCAGCGGCACGGCACCGAGCAGCACCAGCAGCCCGCCCGCGAGCAGACCGGCGCGCCGGGTGTGCCGCGGACCCCACGTGCGGCCCAGACCGGACGCGATCACGTCCACCAGGTCGTCGTACTCCAGCTCCGGCCACTCCGTGCGGCGGTGCGCCAGGTGCAGCACCTCTCCGTCCCGGATGCGGTGCGCGGCGAGCGTGCGCCCCAGTTCGAGCGCGGTGCCGTCGGGACGGCGCAGCAGCCACCCGTCGTCGGCGGGAGGCTCGCCCGCGTGCTTGAGCAGTCCCGGCAGCACTTCGGCGACCGACGACGACTCGGGCAGCGCCAAGTCGATGCGCCGGTGCGGTGCGGCGATCGTCACCCGCACCAGCCCTGTGGTGTTCATGCGCGCCACGATGGACCGCCGCCGTCGTCCGCGGTGGTGGTGCGGCAGCTACCGGACACGGCGCCCGGCGGGTGGACGGGCTGCGGCACCGTGGGGACAATGAGCGCCACGATGGTCAATCCACAGAGCAACCACCTCGTGCCGCTGGGCACCGGCCCGGTGGCGACGGTGTACGCGGGTGGCGGGGCGGCGTACAAGGTGTTCCCGGTCGCGCTGGACCGGCGCACCCGCACCGCGCTGGAGCGGGAGATCGCGAAGTGGCGGCGCGTGCCGTTCACCCCGGTCGTGCGCGGGGTGGAGGAGCTGGCTGACGGTGTGACCGCGGTGTGCTCGGAGCTGTGCCGGCACTCGCTGGCGGCCCGGGTGCGGCACGACGGCGCGCTGCCGGTGGCAGAGGTGCTCGACCTGGCGCAGGTGCTGGCCGAGGCGTTGGCCGCCGCGCACGCCGCCGGTCTCGTGCACGGCGGGGTGACCGCGACCAACGTGCTGTTCCGCCCGTCCGGCGAGCCGGTGCTGGCCGACGGGGGCCTGGTGGTGCGCCGCGCGTTCCCGGCCGACCCGCCGGTGGACTTCGCCGCCCCGGAGACCGTGCGCGACGCGGTGCGTGACGCGCGCACCGACCTGTACGGCCTGGGTGCCGTGCTGTACTTGGCGTTGACGGGCGAGGTGCCCTACCCCGCGCGGATGGGGGAGCGGGCGGAGGAACACCTGCTGCGGGTGATGGGCGCACCGGTGCCCGAGGTGACGCGCGCCGACCTGCCGGCGGGCCTGGCCGACCTGGTCCGCGCGTTGCTGGCGCGGGAACCGGACGCGCGGCCGGCCGACGTGGCGGCGCGGTTGTCGGCCATCGCCGGTGTCGGCTTCGACGACTTCGCCGACGCGGGCTACTACCCGGCCGCACCGAACTTCCCGACGGCACAAGGCTTCCCGACGGCACAGGGCTTCCCGGCCGCACCGAACTTCCCGATGGCACAGGGCTTCCCGACGGGACCGGGTTTCCCGACGCCGGCCGGCTTCCCGACGGCGGCGGACTTCTTGGCGGCGCCGGCGCCGAGCCGGCCGTACACCCCGGCACCCCAGGAACCGTCACCGTTCGCCCCACCGCCGGCCGGTCCGCCTCCGGCACCGGACCCATCGGCTTCCGGTCAATCGCCATTCACCCTGCCGCAGGCCGAGCCGCAGACCCCCACGTCCCCACCGGCGAGCACCCGGCCGACACCGCCGCCGGTCCAGCTCCCGCCCGAGACGCCGGAGCAGCCGCAGGCTTCGCTGCCGCCGGCGGACCCGTTCCCGTCCCTCCCGCCGCAGCCCGAAGCCGCACCGCCGGTCCCGCTCGCGTCGGACGGCTACCTGGCCGTTCCGCCCGCGCCGCCGGTGCGGATGCCGCTCGCCGAGGTGAAGCCGAGCGAGAAGAAGGACGACCGGACCGGGCGGCTCGGGTTGGTGGCGGGTATCGCGGGTGCGTTGGTGTTGTTCGCCGCCGCGCCCTTCCTCCTCCTGAGCGAGGACTCGCCGCCACCGCCGCCCGCGGCACCGACGATGAACTCGCCCGCCGGCAACGGAGGCGTCCAGATCGAGCTGGAAGTGGTCAAGGAGACCGACACCCTCGTGCAGCTGGCCTGGCGCAGCACGGCCAAGCTGGACTACGTGGTGATCGTCGCACCCGACGGCCAGCCCCAGCGCAAGACGGTGGTGCTGCGCGAGCAGACCAAGGAGATCGAGGTCGAGCCCGGCCGCAAGTACTGCTTCGAGGTGCACGGCACCGACGGCGACCAGGTCTACGCCAGCCAGCCGAAGGGCATCCGGCAGGCCGACTGCGAGCGGTGAGCGGGGTTCAGAGGCGGAACAGGGCCTTCAGCCGGTCCTTCACCGGACGGCGGGCCAAGCCGGCCCGCACCGCCCGCGCCGCGGCCCACGCGTGCGCCCGCGCGTCGACCCGGGCACCGGACCACATCGTGGCGTCCACCGCCGTCGCCAGGCCGGACATCGCCTCCGCGGTCGGCTGGTCGACGATGTGCCGTGCCGCCGAAGCCGCGTCCCGGACCGTCATCGCCGACGTCACCGCCACCCCGTGCCGACGCAGCCGAGCGCGCACCTCGGCCCACGCGTCGGCCACCGTCCCCGAACGCCGCCGACGCCACGACCGCGCCCACGCCACCAGCGGCACCGCCGCGAACCACCCCACCGGCGGCACCACGACCAGCAACAGCAACCACCACCACGACCGCGGTTCGCCCGACGGGTCCTGAACCGGAGAAGCCGGCGGCAGCTGGGGCGGCGTGAGTTCCTCCACCGGCGGCAACTGCTCCCGCGCCTCCTCGGTCACCTCCGCCAACCCCGTCGAGGCCGACGACACCCGCGCCGACCCCGTCGGGTCCAACGGCACCCAGCCGACGTCGGCCACCGCCACCTCGGGCCACGCGATGGCGTCACCGTTGCGCACCACCGAGCGGTCACCGGACCCGTCGAACCCGACCACCAGCCGCGCCGGGATGCCCAGCCCCCGCGCCATCGCCACGTAGGCCGCCGCGAACTGCTCGCTCGTCCCGCGCTTGTCGACCAGCAGGAACCGCTCCAGCTGCGGCCAACCGTGCCCGACCGGCAGGTCGCCCGCGCTCACCAGCTCGTACTCGCGCCGCATGTGCTGCTCCAGCGCCAACGCCGTCTGGAACGACGACCGCAACCCGCGCACCGCGTCCGTCGCCAACGTCACCACCCGGGCGGGCACCTGCCCGACACCGGCGAACCCGCCCGGCGCCGACGGGTCGATCGCCTTGCCCATCAACGTGCCCGGGTCGATCAGCGGCTCCCACCACGTCAACGTGTACGAAGAAGCGTTCTCCGCCAGCAACGTGCCGCCCGCCGGGAACACCAACGCCTCCGCCCCGTCCACGGCTGCGGGCCGTGCCTGGCTCGGCAGCCAAGGCCCGCCCCACGACTCCAGCAGCCGCACCCGCGCGGACCGCGACACCGCATCCCCGGCCTCGGCCGGCAGCCCCGCGCCCATCCGCCGCAGCTCGCCACCGGGCGTCCAGTTCACCCCGTCGAACTCGTCCAGCACCGCGATCGGCCACCGGTCCACCGGCTTCGAATCGGCCGAGGAGAACTCGAACACCGGCTCGTCGGGGTTCGCCAGCCGGGCCGCCAACTCGTCGAGCGGGCTCGCCACCCGCGGCGTCGCCAGGGGCGCGACCTCGCCCGTCCGCAACGACCACGCCGACCCCGACGACACCGCACCCAACGCGACCGCGCCGACGACACCCAAGGCGATGGCCGCCCACGGCACGCTCCGCGCCACGATCACCGCACCGCAGGCCGCGAACGCCAGCGCCGCCGAGATCGCCGTCAGCCCACCGGCCGCCGCGTAGGCCTGGCTCAACACCACGACACCCGACGCGGGCACCAGCGAGACCAACGGCGCGCGCAGCCGCAACAGCAACTCGACCCCGAACACGGCCGCGGCCAGCACCAGCAGCGGCACGAACACCACGACCTCGGGCTCCGGACGCGCCGGCCACGTCGTCTGCAACGTCAGCCGCCACGACTCCGTCACCCCGGCGAGCACCGCCGACGGGTCGGCGCGCAACGCCGCGAGCAACCCGGCCAGCCCCGCCACGACCGCCGCCACCGCACGCCACGCCTCGCGCGACCGCAGCCACAGCGTCACGCCCAGCGCGGGCAGCACAGCCGCGCCGACCGGCAGCAGCAACGCGCCGACCCCGAACACCGGCCCGAACAGCAGTCCCGCCACCGCGGCCGCCGCGTACACGGCGACCGTCCCCCGCACGGCCACGTTCACCCCACCGCCTCGTTCCACCGCCGCACCGCCCGTTCGGCGTCCGGCGCCCAGATCACCCGCGCACCGACGACCTCACCTGGGCCGCCGAGCGAGAACACGACATCGGGCCGCAGCGGCGCGATCGCGTCCAGCGGAACCGCCGTCACCACGACCAGGCTGCCGGGCGGACGTGCCGGCAACGCCGACCCCGGCCGCACGCCCAGCACGCACAGCTCGTCCAACAGCCGCCGTGCGCCCAACACCCCGCCCCGCACGGTCACGTCCGCACCGCACGGCGTGAGCAACCGCCCGTGCCGACCGGCGACGACACCCGCGTGCAGCAGCGACGCGGCGATCTCCACGGCGTCCTCGAAACCCTTGGCGTGCCGGGTGTCCAGCAGCAGCGTGAACCGCGGCTGGTCGGGGTCGGCGTAGTCGCGCACCATCAGCTTCCCGGTCCGCGCGGTCGCCTTCCAGTGCACCAGCCGCACCTCGTCACCCGGCACGTACTCGCGCACCTCGCGCAGGTCGAGCGAGCCGCGCGGCGACTGGTCGGTGGTCGGCCCGTCGTGGTGGTGCCGCCGGTAACCGCCCGCGAACGGGCGGGCCGGGTGCAGCCGGGGGTGCACCCACAGCGTCACCGTGTCGCCGGTGTCCACCAGGTTGCGCACCAGGCCGAGCGGGTCGGCGCGTTCGATCGCCAGCGGGCCGACGGTGTGCTTGCCCCGAGACTCGGTCGGCAGCTCGTACCGGTACACCGCGTCCGCCCGCACGACGACGCCGCGCACGTGCGGCCCGCACCGGTCCCGCGCGGTGAAGCCGCCGCCCGCGTGCCGCACGTCCAGCCGGGCCAACGCGGGCTTGCCCCGCTCCACCCGGTCGGGGTAGACGTCCCGGCGCACGTCGACGCGCGGGCGCCGGGCGGCGGCGAAGAACGCCGCCACCACGGCGCCGACCGACAGCCCCGCCAACGCCTGCAACAGCGGGTAACCGGCCAGGAAACCGCCGACACCGCACAGCACGGCCACGACGAGCACAGCGACGCCGCGCCGGGTCAACCGCACCGGTCAGCCCGCCGCGAGCGGTGCCGCGACCGTGCCGAGCACCTCCGCGACCACCTCGGCGGGCCGGCGCTGGTTCAGCTCCGCGTCGGGGGTCAGCACCAGCCGGTGCGCCAGCACGGGCTCGGCCACCGCCTTGATGTCGTCCGGCGTCACGAACAGCCTGCCCTCCGTCGCCGCCAACGCCTGCGCCGCCCGCACCAGTGCGATGCTGCCGCGCGGGCTCGCGCCCCAGCGCACGGCCGTGTGCTCACGGGTGGCGGCGGCGAGCCGCACGGCGTACTCGACGATCGCGGGCGCGATGTGCGAGCCGCGGACCTCGGTGATCGCCTCGCGCAGCGCGGGGATGTCGACCACCGGGTCGAGGTCGTCCGGGCCGACCCGCGCCGCGTCGCTCATCACCACCAGCACCTCGGCGGCCAGGTCCGGGTACCCGACCGACAACCGCATCAGGAACCGGTCCAGCTGCGCCTCGGGCAGCCGGTAGGTGCCCTCCATCTCGATCGGGTTCTGGGTGGCCACCACCAGGAACGGGTGCGGCACCTCGTGCGCGGTCGAGTCGACCGTGACCCGGCGCTCGCTCATCACCTCCAGCAGCGCCGACTGCGTCTTCGGCGTGCCCCGGTTGACCTCGTCGGCCAGCACCACGTTGGCGAACACACCACCGGGGTGGAACTCGAACCGCTCGGTCTTCTGGTGGTACACGGTCACGCCGGTGACGTCGCCGGGCAGCAGGTCGGGGGTGAACTGGATGCGGTGCCACGTGCCGCCGATGCTGCGCGCCAGGCACCGCGCCAGCGTCGTCTTGCCCAGGCCGGGCACGTCCTCCACGAGCAGGTGCCCCTCGGCCAGCAACGCGGCCGCGGCGAGCCGCACCACCTCGGGCTTGCCGCGCACGACGCGCTGCACGTTGTCCGCGATCGCCTGGTAGGCCAGGGTCGACTTGGGCGCGTTCACATGTCCCTCCAGTACAGCACGTTCGACCGGACGCCGCCCGCTTCGACCCACACCTCCTGGCCGACGCCGTGGAAGTGGAACCGCAACGTCGAGTTGTAGCCCTGCGCGTCGGTGTGGGTGGTGTAGCCGTTGAACTCCCCCCAACCGGAGGAGTAGGCGGTGAGCCTGTAGTCGGTGTTCGGTTCGAAGCCGTGCAGTTCGATGAAGAGCCGCGCGCAGTCCGGTTTCTGGCAGTTCTCGTTGTAGTTCTCGGGTTCACCGCGCGAGATCGTGATGGAGGGCGCCCGGAACGGGGTGGCGCTCGCCGTCGCGCCCGGCCCTCTCCCGGCCGAGTTCTGGGCCACCACGGTGAACGTGTACGCGGTGCCGTTGGCCAGGCCGGGGACGGTGTAGGCGCGCACGTCGCCGCCGACCGTTATCCCGCCGCCGTTCCACGAGAGGTGGTAGGCGGTGACCGGCGCGCCGTTGTCGGGCGCCGCGCCCCAGGCCAGTGAGACGGTGCCGTTGCCCGCCGTGGCGGTGGGCGCACCCGGCGCGCCCGGAGGGCTGGCCGGCACCACCGGTGGTGGCGGCGCCGGCCGACGGGTCGGCTGCTGCTGCGCGGGACCCTGCTGCGTCGGTACCTGGTCGCCGACCGCCGGCGGCGTGGTCGTCTGGTTCGTCGTCTCCGACGGCGGCGTGAGCAGGGAGCGGGACGCGGACAGCCGCGTGCCGTTCGCCTGCACCGGGGTCACCTTGCCCTCCGGGTCCACGACCAGCACGTGCTTGCCCTCGGCGCCGTCGACGTAGACGCGCCCGTCGTCGCCCTTGGTCAACCGGGGCGACCCGCGTTCGGGTGGTACGGGCGTCTTGTGCCGCTTGCTGCCCTTGCTGTCGTACGTGTGCAGCGTGCCGCTGCGCTGGTCGAGCACCGCCACGGTGGAACCGGTGGACAGCGGACCGGTGTAGTCGCCGGGTTCCAGCGGCTCGACCTTGGTCTCCGCACCCGGCCGGTCGAAGACCACCTCGGCGCTGTCGATCAGGATCAGCCTGCCCCGGGGGTCGAGCACCGGCACGAGCCCGTCCGCGTTGCCGGGACCGATCTTCGCGTCGTCCGGCACGTCCGTGTC
The DNA here is from genome assembly GCF_001905065.1 of Saccharothrix sp. CB00851. Lineage (NCBI taxonomy): Bacteria > Bacillati > Actinomycetota > Actinomycetes > Pseudonocardiales > Pseudonocardiaceae > Saccharothrix > Saccharothrix sp. CB00851. The sequence goes on along the minus strand of NZ_LWLC01000066.1, from coordinate 148,888 downwards.
CAGCGACTTCGGCTTGGTCAGGCCGGTGTCGGCGACCAAGAGCATCGTGTCGGACGTGGTGTCGACGAACACGGGCTTGTCGGCGACGACGCTCAGCCCGCCGGTGTGGCCAGCGGTCACCGGCACCGGGCACGACGGGGCGGTCGTGCCCGCCGACAACCGGCACAGCAGGTTGCTCTTGGTGTAGTGCAGCCACACCGTGCCGTCCGAGGTGGCCACCGGGTTGCCCACCGGCTCGCCGGTCGAGATCGGGGGCGTCTTCTCGTCACCGAGGCGCACCACCTTGCCCGCTTGGCGGTAGACCAGGTACGGCCCGCCCGTGACCTCCAGCGCGACCGGCACCTCGTCGTCGGTCGGCGCGGCGGTCGTCCCCTTGACGCGCAGCGTCGACTTGCCGAACTCGGTGATCTTGCCGCGCCCGACGACGTGGCCGCTGGTGTCGCTCTGCACCACCAGGCTGCCCTGGTCGGCGTTCGGCACGGCCACCTCGGCGTTGACCTGCTTGGTCGAGCCGTCGATGTGGAACGCCTTGCCCAGCGCCGTGTTCATCACCCAGTGGCCCGGTTGCAGGAACTCCAGTTCCGGCACCCCCGACGCGCCACCGATGGCCAGGCCGACCACGGTGAGGCTGCCCGCCGTCAGCAGGGCCACCGGTACCCGACCGCGCCACTTCGCGGAAATCCCCATCGCACCCACCCCCTACTCTGCAATCACGTAGCGTATGGCACCCGATACAGAAACGGTCCAGCCCTTGTCCCGTCCGAGGTTCCTGCTGCTCCTCGCCGTGCCGGCGGTGGTCGTGGTGCTCACCGCGGTCCTGCTGACCGGCGAGTCCGACCTGCCGGTCGCCGACCTGCCGCCGACGCCGACCGTCGTCGCCACGCTCACCCTGGAGCCCGGGGTGCCCGCGGCGGGCGACGAGGTCGTGGTCCGCGCCGCGGTCGCCGCCGACCGGCAGCTCACCGTGCGCGCGATCACGGTCCAGGTCGTGCAGCGCTCGACCAACGCGCCGCACGACTTCGACGAGCTGCCCGACCACGCGATCGGCACGACCACGCAGGAGATCACGTTCCGGCGCACCTTCGACACCCCGGGCCGGTACACGTACTACCTCGCGTACCGGCTCGGCGACGAGGACTGGGTCCGGCTCAAGCCGTGGCAGACGTTCACGGTCCGCTGACCGGCAGGGCCAGCTCGAAGATCGCCCCGCCTTCCTCGGCGTTGTAGACCCGCAGCGTGCCGCCGTGCGCCAGGGCGACCCAGCGCACGATCGCCAGGCCCAGCCCGGCCGACGCGCCGGAGGTGGTGAACCGGTCGAACACCCGCTCGGCCGCCTCCGGGTCGATGCCGGGCCCGTTGTCGGCCACCGTCACCCGGCCGCCGGCGACCGTGATGTGCACGATGGCCTCGCCGTCCGGGCGGCGTCCGTGCCGCAGCGCGTTGGCCAGCAGGTTGCCGATCGCGCGCTGCAGCAGGGTCGGGTCGGCGTTGACCTTGGTCGGCGCGGCGGTGACGGTGACCCTGGCGTCCGGCGCGGGCGTCTCCTCGACCACCACGGCGACCAGCTGGTCCAGCCAGATCGGCTGGATCGACAGCTGCTCGACGCCCGCCGCCAGCCTGGCCCGGACCAGCAGGCCGTCGATGATGCCGCCCATCCGCGCGGCCAGCCCGACCGTGCGCGGGAGCAGTTCGGCGTGCTGGTCGGGGTTGCGCATCGCGGTCTCGGCCAGGGCGCGCAGCGCGGCGACCGGTGTGCGCAGGTCGTGCGCGGTTTCCGCGAGCAGCACCTCCTGCTGCTCCAGCGCCGCCGCGGCGGGCCGGATCGCACGTCCCGAGATCGCGTGCCCGGCGAGGGCGAGCGCGATCACCAGCACCAGGCAGCCGCCCACCACCCGCCACACCGTGCCGCGGTGGCGTGCCTGTTCCGGGGCGAGGTCGGCGAACGCGACGATCGCGGCGACCACCTCGCCGTCGGGGGTCTTCACCGGCTGGGCGCGCACCTGCAGGCCGTCCTTCGAGCCGGTCACGAGCACTCCACCGCTGACCGCCGTGGTGGCGATGCCGCTGAGCACGCCCATGTCGTCCGCCACGCAGTTCTTCTCGCTGCGGTGGCTGCCGAACTCGCGGGCCGCGCCGCCGGGCAGGATCACGAACTCCGGGCAGGAGCGGTTCACCTGGTCGGCGACGAGGTCGGCGGTGATCAGCGAGTCGTCGTAGTCGATCAGCTTGCTCACCACGTCGGTGACGCGGTGCAGGTCGGCGTCCAGCTTGGCCTCGCCCTGCTCGCGGTCGTTGTTGATGACCAGGACGGCGAACACCAGCAGCCCGGCGGTGTTCATCGCGGTGAACAGCACGGTGAGCAGGCGCCGCAGTGAACGCAGGCGAGCCGCGGAACTGCTGGTGCCGCTCATGCGCACACCTCGCCAGGGCCCGGTGTGGCAAGAGCGGGGCGCGCTGTGGTGGATGATTCGCTCGTGAACTCGCTCATGCGTCACCCAACCGGTAGCCGTGGCCGGGGACGGTGTGGACCAGTTCCGGCGCGTGCAGCTTGCGGCGCAGCCTCTTGATCACCGCTTCGACCACGTTGGCCATCGGCTCATCGTTCCAGCAGTGCTCGATCAGGTCGGTACGGGTCACCACCTGGCCCGCGTGCGCGGCGAGGTACTCCAGCACCGCGAACTCCAAACCCGACAACGACAGCAGCACACCGGCGCGGCGCACCTCGTGCCGGATGCAGTCCACCTCCAGGTCGGCGTGCCGCAGCACGGTCGGCCGCCCGGCGCCCGCGCGGTGGCACAGCTTGAGCACCCGTGCGGTCAGCTCCTCGACGGCGAACGGCTTGACCAGGTAGTCGTCACCGCCGTGGGCGAAGCCCGCCACCCGGTCGTGGACGCTGTCCCGCGCGGTCAGGAACAGCACGGGTGCCGTCCAGCCGCGTGAGCGCCGCGCCTGGACGTAGTCGATGGCGTCGTCGTCGCCCAGCATCCGGTCGAAGACCACGCACGCGTAGTCGACCCGGGCGAACGCGCGGTCGGCGGACGGGAGGTCGGCCGCGGTGTCCACCTCCAGCCCGGCGCCGCGCAGCTGCGCCGCCACGGCGACCCGGAGGTTCTCGTCGTCCTCCACCACCATCACCCGCATGTCATCAGAACCTCATGTGTCGTGACGGATCGTTCGTGGCGTGATCTTCCGAGTCCTCGGCCCGCAAGCCGGGCCACGCAAGCCCGCCACCCTGCTGGCCACGTTGCTCCTGCACGCTAACGCCTGGGTGAGCCTAGACGAGCTGATCGACGAGATCTGGCAGGAACAGGCCGTCCCGGTGTCGGCCGAGCGGAACGTCCGGACGTACGTCTGGCAGCTGCGGCAGGTGGTGCCGCAGGGCCGCATCGACGCCCGGCCCAGATCGTACCGGCTGCACGTGGCACCGGGCGAGCTGGACGCCGACGTGGCCCGCGCGCTGCTGGACCGGTCTCGAGGGGTGACCGGTGCGGAGGCCGTCGGCTGCCTCACGGCGGCGTTGGAGCTGTGGCGCGGCACGCCGTTCGCGGAGCTGCGGGCGGAGACGGCGATGACGGCGACGGCCTGGCTGTACGAGCTGCGGTGGGAGCTGCGGGAGCGGTTGGCCGACGCGTACACGGCGCTGGGCAAGCACGGTGAGGCGATCGCGGTGCTGCGCGCGCTGACCGGGGAGGACCCGTTGCGCGAGGGGGCGTGGGCGCGGCTGGTGCGGGCGCTGCACGCGGCGGGGCGGCGGGCGAACGCGCTGTCGGAGTACCGGCGGGTGTGCGACTTCCTGGCGGCCGAGCTGGGCGTCGGGCCGGGGTCGGAGCTGGTGCGGGCCCGGCGGGAGGTGGCCGCGTGATGGCGGTGACGTGGAGCCGGGCGACCGGGGCGGGTGCCGCGGCCACCAGGTTCGTGTGGGCGCAGCTGGCCGTGCTGGCGGTGCTGTTCGGGGTCGACTCGACGTGGCCCGTGGCGGTGCCGCTGTGGGTCGGCGCGGCCGTCGTGCTGGTGCTGGCGTTGGGGCGGTGGCGGCGGCGGTGGGTTTCCGAGTGGGTCGGGCGGTACGTGGGCTTCCGGGCCCGGCGGCGGCGCGGCGGTGCTCTGCTGGACGTCGTCGCGCCGGGCGCGTGGGTGGAAGGCGACCACGTGCACGGGCCCGGTGGGGTGGTGGCGGTGTTGCGGCCCCGGCTGGCCGCGCCGCGCGTGCTCGCCGGGCTGGCCGGGCCGGACGTCCGGGTCGTCCTGCACGTCGGGCGCGGCCAGGTCCGCAGGCCCAGGGCGTGGGTGGTGGTGCAGGCCAAGCGGACGCCGGAGCTCTGGCACGACGACGAGGTCGTCCGGGTGCTGGGCAACTCGACCCGCCGCACCCGCCGCGAACTGCGCCGCCAAGGTGTGACCGCCGACCTGCTCGCCGAAGAGGACCTGGTCACCACGATCGCCGCGCTCGGGCACGTGACCGGGCACCGGGAGGTCCGCGAGGAGTGGCGGTACTGGCGCAGCGGACCCGTCGCGCAAGCCTGCTTCCGGCTGCCCGGTGCGACCGCCCGCGCCGCCGTCGACTGGTTGCTCACCGCCGCGCCCGGTGTCGCGGTGACCGTCGCGCTCAGCGCCGACGACGCCGTGCTGCGCATCGCGGGAGCCGCCGAAGCCGCCGTGGAGTCGGCGGTCGGCGTGCTCTCCGCACACGTACGACTCGAACGACTGGATGGACTGCACGCCCGGGGCGTCGCCGCCTCGCTGCTCATCGGAGGTGTCCTGTGATCAAGGTGTTGCCGACCGGCGTGGACGCGCTGCTCGCCAAGGCCCGCGCCGAAGTCGTGGTGATGGCCACCGGCGGGATGACGTTGCGCCGGATCGACCAGGCCAACCTGCGTCGCGGCGTGCGCTACCGGGTGCTGCTGCCCGACGCGCTGCGGCCCAACGCGCTGGCCCTGGCGCCGTGCGACGTGCGGACGTTGCCCCAGGTGCCGATGGACGCGGTCGTGGTCGACGGTGTCGCGGCCGTGCTGCCCGCGGACCAGGGTGTGGCGGTGTTCCGGCTGCCGAGCGTGGTGCGCGCGGCGGTCGAGCTGTTCGAGCGGGTGTGGCCGGAGGCGGTGGCCGCCTACGACGTGGCCGACGACTGCGAGCTGACCCGGCGGGAACGGGAGCTGCTCACGTTGTTGTTCGCGGGCAGCACGGACGAGGCCGCGGCGGCACGGCTGGACGTGTCGGTGCGCACGGTCCGGCGCATGGTCGCCGACATCATGAACCGGCTGGGCGCGCGCAGCCGGTTCCAGGCGGGCGCGAAGGCCGCCGACCGCGGTTGGCTGTTGCAACGCGCGGGGTGACTACGGTGGGGTCGTGCGCATCCTGGTGACCGAGGACGAGAAGGATCTGCTGTTCGCGGTGGCGGTGTCGTTGAGGGGTGCGGGTTTCGCGGTCGACACGGCGGCGGACCTGGCGGGCGCGGACGAGGCGCTGGCGGTCAACTCCTACGACTGCGCGGTGTTCGACCGGATGGTCCCCGGCGGTCCCGCGGCTCCCCGCGCCGTCGACACCCTGGCCTACGTCCGGCAGCGCCGCCGGGCCGGGCTGCGGGTGCCGGTCCTGTTCCTGACCGCGCTGGACCGCGTGGGTGACCGGGTGGAGGGCCTGGAGGTCGGCGACGACTACCTGGTGAAGCCGTTCGCGATGGAGGAGCTGGTGGTGCGGGTGCGCCTGCTGTGCCTCCGCCGCGAGATCGCCCGGCCCGCCGTGCTGCGGCACGCCGACGTGGAACTGGACGCGGGCACGCGCCAGGTGCGGCGCGGCGGCGTGCTGCTGACGTTGACCCGGCGCGAGTACCTGGTGCTGGAACTGCTGCTGGCCAACGCGGGGCAGCCGGTGTCGCGGGCCGACCTCATCCGGCACGCCTGGGACGAGATGGCGCAGCCCGCGACCAACGTGCTGGACGTGCTGATGGCCGGGCTGCGCCGCAAACTGCGCCAACCGCCACTCATCGAGACCGTGCGACAGGTCGGCTACCGCCTCGGCTGAGCCCGCGCCCGTCACCCGCTGACCAACCGCACTATCGCGGTGCCGTTCGTGACGCCGACCATCTGCATGGCGAGCACCCCGGCACGCGGCTCGGGCGGCGCGGAAGGCTTGCTGGAGCACGACATGCCGCCGCCACCGGGGACGAACGTCGCGGTGCAGTGCCCTTTCAGCGAGCCGCTGCCACCGCCGATGGCCGAGGTCAGCTCGAACTCGATCCCGTCCACCAGCACCGAGCGCACGGTGAGCGTGCCGGGTCCGGTGGGTCCGCCCAGCGGGATGTCGACCGGCCCGGACACCGCCACCTCACACGTCCCGTCCGCGCACGCCGCGTAGTTCGTGCCGTCTGCGGCGGTTGGAGGTGGGGGAGTGGTGGTGGTGGTCGTTGTTGTGGTGGTGGTAGTGGTGGTGGGCGCGGGAACGGCGGTGCCTGACACGGTGACGCAGCCCGCCGTGGCCAGTGCGGCGAACACTCCGCCGGCCAGCAGCAACCGGTCCACAGTGGATGGTGTCATGCGGTCCAGCGTGGCAGATCCGCCGCGTTCTTCGCCGTCGCGGCCGGAACCTGCCGGCGCTGCCCGGCTTCGACCTGCCTGAGCGCCCCAGCCCGAGCCGCGAGGACTACCGTCGTCAGCAGCAGTGTTCGCCGTGCCAGGCCGCGCGGCCTTCCCGGACTGCCACGGCGGCGATGACGAGCGCGGCGAGCGGGTCGGCCCACCACCAGCCGAGGGTGCTGTTGAGCACCAGGCCGGCCAGCAGCACGGCGGACAGGTAGGTGCACAGCAGCGTTTGCTTGGAATCGGCGATGGCGCTGGCTGAGCCGAGTTCACGGCCCGCCGCGCGCTGCGCGCGGGACAGGACGGGCATGACGACCAGTGACACGGCGGCGAGCACGATGCCGATCGTGGAGTGGTCGGCGGCCTGGGCGCCGAGCAGTGCGCGGACCGATTCGACCGTGACGTAGAGCGCGAGCGCGAAGAACGACAGCGCGATGACGCGCAGCGTGACCCGTTCCCTGGCCTCGTGGTCCTTGGCCGAGAACTGCCAGGCCACGGCGGTCGCGGAGGCGACTTCGACCACTGAGTCCAGCCCGAAGCCGCTGTATCTTCCAGCGGTACCGGACTCGTCCGCTGGGCCGGGATCTCGTCCAGCACCGCAACGGTTCCGCGTCCGGGCGTCCGCGACCGGCTGCGCGCCGCGCTCGTGGCCCCGCCGTACTTCGACGTGCCGCCCAAGGCGTACGGCGGTGTGGAGGCCGTCGTCGCAGACCTCGCCGACTCGCTCGTCGCGCGCGGTCACTCGGTGACCCTGCTGGGCGCGGAGGAACCCGGCACCAGAGCGGAGTTCGTGCCCGTGTGGGACCGCACGGTCCCCGAACGCCTCGATGAGCCGTTCCCCGAAGTCGTGCACGCGGCCCGCGTTCGCCGCGATGGGCCTGCCGGAGCTGAACCGGGTCGGCACCGTGCACAACGCGCTGCGCCTGAGCGACTGGCCGTTCCGGGCGCGGAAAGAGGACTACGCGCTGTTCGAGGCCGAGGTGCGCCCCCCGGCCGACCGACCGCGACCACGTGTTCGGCGTCGCCGATTCGACCGAGAAGCGCAAGCTGCTGTCCGCCGCTCGGTGTCTTCTGTTCCCGATCCGTTGGGAAGAGCCGTTCGGCATGGTGATGATCGAGGCGATGGCCTGCGGCACGCCGGTGGTGGCGCTGCGGGCGGGCGCGGTGCCGGAGGTGGTGGTGGACGGCGTGACCGGGTTGGTCCTGGACGAGCCGGAGGAGCTGGTGGCCGCGCTGCACGACGTGCGCGGCCTGGACCCGGCCGGGGGCCGCGCGTGATCGCCGAGGGTCCTCCGGAGCCGTTCAACGCGGGCGAACCGGCGTTCGCGCGCGATGTCGGTGGCACCACGACGTTGGTGGAGGGCAGCACGTTCTGCCTCTCGACCGGCACCGGTGACATCGAGCCGGGCACACCGCACGGGCTGTTCTTCCGCGACGCCCGCGTGCTGTCGCGGTGGCAGCTGCGGCTGGACGGCCGCACGCCGCACCCGCTGTCGGTGTCGCACCCGGAGGCGTTCGCGGCGCGGTTCGTGCTGCGCAGGCCACCGGCCGCGGGCCTGGCCGACAGCACCCTGCTGCTGATGCGGGAACGGCTGGTCGGCGACGGGATGCGGGAGACGATCACGGTCGACAACCTGGGGCGCGAGGCCACCGCCGTGCGGCTGGAACTGCACGTGGACGCGGACTTCGCCGACCTGTTCGCGGTCAAGGAGGGCCGGGCCGCGCACAGCGGTTCCGACGCCACCGCCGCCGGGCCGGAACTCGTGCTGCGCGACCGCGAGGACGGCTCGCGCGGCGTGTCGTTCACCGCCACCGCCGAACCGGTCGTGGTGCCGGGCGCGTTGAGCTGGCACGTGGTCGTGCCCGCGGGCGGCCGGTGGTCCACCGAGGTGGTCGTGCAGCCGACCGTGTCCGGCCGGCCCGTGCCGCCGCAGTTCCACCGCGGCGAGCGGATCGAGGCCAGCGGGCCCGCGCGCAAGATCCGGGCGTGGCGCGCGGCCAGCGCGGTCGTCACCGCGAGCGACCCGGTGCTGACCGATGTGTTGCGCCGCACGGAAAGCGACCTCGGCGCGCTCCAGATCCACGACCCGGCCCGCGGCGGCCGACCGTTCGTGGCCGCCGGAGCGCCGTGGTTCATGACCCTGTTCGGCCGCGACAGCCTGCTGACCGCGTGGATGGCGCTGCCGCTGGACGTCGGCCTGGCGCTGGGCACGCTGCAGACCCTCGCCGAGACGCAGGGCAAGGTGGTCGACCCGCTGACCGAGGAGGAACCGGGCCGCGTGCTGCACGAACTGCGGCTCGGCCCGGACAGCACGGCCGTGCTGGGCGGCAACCACTACTACGGCACGGTCGACGCCACGCCGCTGTTCGTGATGCTGCTGGCCGAGTGCTGGCGGTGGGGCGCGGACCCCGACGTGGTGCGCTCGCTGCTGCCCGCCGCCGACGCCGCGCTCGCGTGGGTCGACCGGTACGGCGACCGCGACGGCGACGGGTTCGTGGAGTACCGCCGCGCCACCGACCGGGGCTTGGCCAACCAGGGCTGGAAGGACAGCTTCGACGGCGTCAACGACGCCTCCGGCAGGCAGGCCATCGCGCCGATCGCGCTGTGCGAGGTCCAGGGGTACGTGTACGCGGCGTTCCTGGCGCGGGCGGAACTGGCCGAGGGCTTCGGGGACGAGGCGACCGCCGCGCGCCTGCGTGCCCGTGCCGAGGAGCTGCGGCAGCGGTTCACCGAGGCGTTCTGGCTGCCGGGCGAGGGCTGGTACGCCGTCGCGCTCGACGGTCGCAAGGAGCCGGTGGACGCGCTGACCAGCAACATCGCCCACTGCCTGTGGACCGGGATCGCGACCGACGAGCACGCGGCCACGGTGATCCGGCGGCTGGCCGAACCCGACATGGACACCGGGTACGGCTTGCGCACCCTCGCGTCGTCGATGGGCGCCTACAACCCGATGAGCTACCACAACGGGTCCGTGTGGCCGCACGACACGGCCATCGCGGTGGCCGGGCTGCTGCGCTACGCCCACCTGCCCGGCGCGGTCGACCTCGCGCACCGGCTGGCGGACGGCCTGCTCGACGCCGCGGAGGCCTTCGGCGGCAGGCTGCCCGAGCTGTACTGCGGCTTCTCCCGCGACGACTTCAGCCCGCCCGTGCCCTACCCGACGTCGTGCTCGCCGCAGGCGTGGGCCAGCGCGTCGCCGTTGCTGCTGGTCCGGGCGTGCCTCGGGCTGGAACCGCACGTGCCGCGCCGGACGCTGACCACCAGGCCGCACCTGCCGCCGCGGTGGGGCGAGCTGACCCTGTCCGACCTGCGGCTCGGCGACCAGACCGCGCACCTCAGCGCGACCGGCGAGAAGGTCGCGGTGTCCGGCTTGTCAGCCGGCTGGACCACCTGACGCCGGCTCGTCGCGTCTCGTGACGCGATTGGCGAGCGCGGGGGGTTTGAGTCCCCCGATGGTGTGTGAATCCACTTCTGGACGTCGTATCCGTCCGCCCGCTGCGACGCTTGTCGCAGCGGGCGTCGTCCTGCCCGTGCCGTTGTGGAGGATCACCGAGATGAGCCTGGAAAAGCCGTGGAACGACGTGGCCGACCAGTCGCAGCCCGTCGAGCCCGAGACCGACGCCGGGACCGTGGACGAGGAGGCCTCAGTCGGCCGCGCGCAGCCCGCACCGGAACCGCCGGACGTGCCCGAGGCGGACCCGCTGGACGTCGCCGACCAGCGCCGCGTCGTGCCGATGCCCGACGACGGGCCGGACGACGCCTGGTAGCCGTTCAGGGGCCGGCCAGGTCGGTCACCGCCTCGACCAGCCGCGTGCCGTCCAGCAGCACGCGGTCGTTGTGGTCGGCGCCGGTGACCTCGACGGACCGCCCACCGGCCGCCGTCGCCACCGCCCGGCTCTGCTCGGGCGGGACGATCGAGTCGGCCGTGCCGTAGACGACGGTGACCGGCGCGTCGACCCGCGCCACGTGCCGCTCGGTCGGGAACTCGTCGCGCAGCAGCCACCGCACCGGCAGGAACGGGTAGTGGTGCGCGCCGACCGAGGCGAGGTCCGTGAACGGCGAGCGCAGCAGGAGCCCGGCGGGCGGGTGCTCGACCGCGAGTTCCGCGGCCACCGCCGCGCCGAGGCTCTCGCCGAAGTACAGCAGCCGCTCGGGCGGCACCCCGGCGTCGCGGACCAGGAAGTCACGGGCCGCGCGCACGTCCAGCGCCAACCCGGCCTCGGTCGGGTCGCCGGGGTTGCCGCCATAGCCGCGGTAGTCGACCAGCAGCACCGACAGGCCCCGTGCGGTGAGCGCGCGGGCGAGCGGGACGCGCAGGTGGCGGTTACCGGCGTTGCCGGGCGCGACCAGCACGGTGGCGCGTGCCGCGTCCACCGGGAAGTGCCAGGCCGCCAACCGCAACCCGTCACCGGTGGTCAGCGTGACGTCCCGCCCACCGCTCAACGCGTCACCCGCGGCCGGCAACGGCCCGCCGGCGGGGAGGAAGACGAGCTTGCGCTGGAACGCGAACGCGCCACCGAACACCACGGCCACGATGATGGCGGCCACCGCGACCACCGACAACACCCGCTTGCGCACCCGACCATCATCCGGGTCACGGGGCCTCGGGTGGCGTTGGTGCGGTGCCAGGAGGGGGTGCGGTGCCGAGGTTCGCCGGTCAGTGCGGTCTCGCCGTGGTCCGGGTCATCGGGCCCGGGCCTCGCCGATCACCGCGCCGAGTCGGTGGTGGGCCAGGTGGTGCAGCATCTCGGCCATCGCTTCCGGCATGATCCGGCCCTCCAGGTCGCGGCGGGCGTCGAGCACGGTGCGCGCGACGACCTTGCGCGGCAGCCTGCCGCCGAACTCGGCGGACAGCCTGCGCACCGCCTCCCGGTAGTGCGGGTCGGTCTCGTACTCGTCCTGGATCACGGCGTCCTCCGATCGGGGTCCATCCTGCGCCGAACCACCGGTCGGTTGACCTGACAACTGCCTGACGACCGCGTTCACCCAGAGGTGGTCGGAGCCGGGGTGGTCGTCGTGGAGGACGTGGTCGGGTCCGGGCGCTGGGTGAGCGTCGGTGTCGGCACCGGGTTGGCGGTGGACGTGACCAACGGCTGCGGCTCGTCCTGTGGTGTCACGCCACACCCCGTGACCAGGGCCGACACCATCACCAGCACCACCACGACCCTCATCGTTCCGCCTCCGGCAGCTCCACCACGAACCGCGCGCCGCCACCGGGGCGGTCCTCCACCCGCACGGTGCCGCCGTGCCGCTGCACGTGCTGCGCGACCAGCGCCAACCCGAGCCCGCTGCCGGTGTCCGCGCCCCGGCGCCCGGCCCGCGTGCCCCGGTCGAACCGGTCGAAGATCCGGTCGCGCAGCTCCGGCGGCACGCCCGGCCCGGCGTCGTCCACCTCGATCCGCGCCGTGCCGCCCTGCGCGAACACCCCGACCCGCACCACGCCGCCCGCGTGCCGTTCGGCGTTGTCGAGCAGGTTGTCGACGACCCGGTCCAGCCGGCGGCGGTCGCCGAGCACCCGCGGCGGCGGCGAGCCGGTGTCCAGCGGCACGGGACCGCCGGGACGGGCCGCGACGACGTTGCCCACCAGCGAGACCAGGTCGATCGTCTCCGACGTGAGGTCCTCGGCCTGCTGGTCGGCCCGCGAGATCTCCAGCAGGTCCACCACCATCCGGGCGAACCGGTCCACTTCGGACGTCAGCAGGTCGAGCGCCTTGCCCGCCGTGCCGGGCACTTCCACCCGGCGGCGGCGCAGCACCTCGGCGGCGTTGACCATGGTCGTCAACGGCGACCGCAGCTCGTGGCTGACGTCGCCCGCGAACCGGGCGTCCCGCCGCACCCGCTGCTCCAACGCCTCCGCGGTCGCGTTGAACGTCGTGGCCAGCGGCAGCAGGTCGGGGTCGGTCTGGGCAGGCAGCCTGGCACCCAGGTCACCGCCCGCGATCCGGGAGGCCGCCCGGGTCAGCTCGGTCAACGGCCGCAGCGCCCGCCGGCTCGCCCACGAACCCAGCGCCACGCCCAGCAGCCCGCTGATCACCGTGACCGCCACCAGCAGGGCGCTGAGGAACCGGAACGTGCGGTCCAGCTGCACCAGCGGCGCCAGCTCGACGTAGGCGCCGTCGGTCGACTCGATGGGCAGCGTCACGGCCAGCACCGGGATGCCCTCCACCACGAGCCGCTGAGCCGCAGGGGTCCCCGCCCGACCCAGGTCCACCAGCCGCCGCGGCAGCACCCGCGCGTCCACCTGCCGCCCGCTGGTCAGCACCTGGCCGTCGTGGAACAGCAGGACGGTCGAGTCCGGTCCGGTGGTCAACCCGGTCAGCAACCCGGTCAGCCCGTCGGACCCGCTGCTCAGCGCCGCGTCGACCAGCCGCACGTTGACCTCGGCCTGCCGCACCGCGCTCTGCTCGCGTTGCCGCAGCATGTAGCCGGACGTGAGGTTCCAGACCGCCACGGCCACCGCGCTGGTCAGCAGCACCGAACCCAGCCCCATGACCAGCGCGACCCGCCAGCGCAACGAGAACCGCGGCATCAGCGACCCCACCGCCGGCCCGCCTGGGGTGACATGGCCACCAGAGTGCCCGACGACGACCCCGCCCGCAGCGATCGAAAGCTGATCGCAAGGTTCGGCACGGGCGTTTCGGCGCACCATCGGACGACGGTCGACACCAGAATTCCGGCGCACGACCAGGCGCCCGCCGCCGAGGACGCGGTCGGCCCCGTTCTCCGCCGCACCCGATCAGGAAGTCGATACCCGCACTGTGACCGCCATCCCCGGTGACCACGACGTGTCCGCGCTCGTCCTGATCTGCGACCACTGCGGACGCGCCCACACCAGGCCCGACGAGGTCGCCGGCAGGTGGCGCGCACTGTGGGCGCACGCCGTCGCCGCGGGCTGGCACGGCCTCGACCGCCCGGTCGGCCCGCACTTCTGCTTCCGCTGCGCCGATTGACCTGCGCCGATTGACCTGCGCCGATTGACCTGCGCCGATTGACCTGCGTCGACTGACCTGCGCCCACTGACCTGCGCGGATACCCGCACCTCGCGGTATGCCCAGGGCGCCTCGCCGACCGGTGGCAGATACAGTACGGGGGTAGGGTGGGCCGGTCGCCCGCGTGCGGGTGACCCCGATCACCTCATCTGCCGTGCGAGTTGACGTAGGTACCCCCGGGGGGTATGAATATCCCTGACGGACACGCACCAGGTGGCCGAAGGGAGTGGGACATGAGGGGTTACACGGCGGGCAAGGACGACGTCCTCAAGCGCTTGCGCCGGGTCGAGGGCCAGGTCCGCGGGTTGCAGCGGATGGTGGACGACGACGAGTACTGCATCGACGTCCTCACCCAGATCGCGGCGGCGACCAAGGCTCTGCAGGCGGTCTCCCTCGGCCTGCTCGACGAGCACCTGAAGCACTGCGTGGCCGACGCCCTCGCCCAGGGCGGCGAAGGCGCCGACGCGAAGGTCCGCGAGGCGAGCGAGGCGATCGCGCGCCTCGTGCGCTCCTGACCCGATCGAACCCGACCGAGACCCACCGACGAACACAGGAGTACCCGATGGCCGAGTCCACTTACACCGTCACCGGCATGACCTGCGGCCACTGCGTGGCGTCCGTGACCGAGGAGGTTTCGCAGATCCCCGGTGTGACCGGCGTGGACGTCGACCTGCCGACCGGCGCGGTCAAGGTGACCAGCGCCGCCCCGGTCGCCGAGGCGGACGTCCGCGCGGCCGTCGAGGAGGCGGGTTACGCGCTCGCCGGCTGACCCCGCGCACCACACGACCGAGAACCACACGACCGAGAACCAACGGCGACGCAGCCGAACCGGAGCCCGTCACGTGGCGGGCTCCACCAGTCTCGAGGACTGAAGATGAGCACAGCAGCGAAGCTCTCCGCCTACGGTGCGGTACTCGCCCTGGTCGCCGGTGGCGCCTGGGCGGCCGGTAGCGCTGTCGGTCCCTTCGCCGTCCAGGCCGCCCCGGGCGGTCACGACGGCACGTCCGGTGCTGAGGGCACCGGGCACGGGGACGACCACAGCGGCACCGTCGCGGAGACCGCGCCAGACCAGCCCGCGGGGCTGGCGTCGTCCAGGGGCGGTTACACCCTCACGCCCACCGACACGACGCTGACCACGGGAACCGACTACTTCTCCTTCCGCATCCTCGGCCCCGACGGCGCGGCGGTCACCGCCTTCGACGTCGAGCACGACAAGCGGATGCACCTCATCGCGATCCGGCGCGACACCTCCGGCTTCCGGCACGTCCACCCGGAGATGGCGCCGGACGGCACCTGGACCGTGCCGCTGGACGTCCCGGAGGCCGGCTCCTACCGGGTGTTCGCCGATTTCAAGCCGACGGGTGGCGAGGCGACCACGCTGGGTGTCGACCTCAACGCGGCGGGGGCGTTCGAGCCCCGCACCTTCGCACCGTCGCGGGTGGCCGAGGTCGACGGCTACCAGGTCCGCCTGGACGGCGAGCTGGTGCCGGGCAAGTCGTCGCCGGTGAAGCTCACCGTCACCAAGGACGGCGAGCCCGTCACGGACCTCCAGCCCTACCTGGCGGCGTACGGTCACCTGGTGGCGCTGCGCGAGGGCGACCTGGCCTACCTGCACGTGCACCCCGAGGGCGCTCCCGGTGACGGGAAGACGCCGGCCGGTCCGGAGATCGCGTTCGTGGCCCAGGTGCCCTCAGCCGGTGGTTACCGGCTGTTCCTGGACTTCCAACACGCCGGGGTCGTGCGCACGGCCGAGTTCACGGTGACCACCGAAGGCGCTCCGACACGCACGCCGGCCGTGGACGACCACGAGGAAGAAGGGGAGCACGGCCATGGCTGACGCGCGGATCGAACTGGCGATCACCGGCATGACCTGCGCCTCGTGCGCCGCGCGGATCGAGCGCAAGCTGAACAAGCTCGACGGCGTCACCGCGACGGTGAACTACGCCACCGAGAAGGCACGCGTCACGTTCCCCGAGGACGTCGACCCGCAGACGCTGGTGGCGCAGGTCGAGGCGGCCGGTTACCAGGCCGCGCTGCCCGTGGTGGAGAGCGAGCTGGCCGAGGCGGTCGAAGAGGATCCGACCCGGGTCCTGCGGCAGCGGCTGGTCGTGTCGACCCTGCTGGCGGTGCCGGTGGTCGTGCTGGCGATGGTGCCCGCGCTGCAGTTCACGTACTGGCAGTGGATCTCGCTGACGTTGGCGGCTCCGGTGCTGGTGTGGGGCGCGTGGCCGTTCCACCGGGCGGCGTGGACGAACCTGCGGCACGGTGCGGCGACGATGGACACGTTGATCTCGATGGGCACGATCGCGGCGTTCGCCTGGTCGCTGTACGCGCTGCTGTTCGGCACGGCGGGCGTGGCGGGGATGACCCACCCGTTCGAGCTGACGATCTCGCGCACCGACGGCGCGGGTGCGATCTACCTGGAAGTCGCCGCCGGCGTCACGGTGTTCATCCTGGCCGGGCGGTACTTCGAGGCGCGGTCCAAGCGGCGGGCCGGTGCGGCGCTGCGGGCGCTGCTGGAGCTGGGCGCCAAGGATGTCGCCGTGCTGTGGGACGGCCGTGAGGTCCGCGTCCCGACCGGTGACCTCAAGGTGGGCGACCGGTTCGTGGTGCGGCCGGGGGAGAAGATCGCCACCGACGGCGTGGTGGCCGAGGGCAGCTCGGCGGTCGACGCGAGCATGCTGACCGGCGAGTCCGTGCCGGTCGAGGTCCGTCCCGGTGACGCGGTGGTCGGCGCGACCGTCAACGCGGGTGGCCGGCTGGTGGTCCGGGCGACGCGGGTCGGCGGCGACACCCAGTTGGCGCAGATGGCCAAGCTGGTCGAGGACGCGCAGAACGGCAAGGCCGAGGCACAGCGCCTGGCCGACCGGATCTCGGCGATCTTCGTGCCGGTCGTGATCGCGCTCGCGGTGGGCACGCTGGCGTTCTGGTTGGGTGCCGGCGGTGGTGCTTCGGCGGCGTTCACGGCGGCGGTCGCGGTGCTGATCATCGCCTGCCCGTGCGCGTTGGGCCTGGCCACGCCGACGGCACTGCTGGTCGGTACCGGTCGTGGCGCGCAGCTCGGGATCCTGATCAAGGGGCCGGAGGTGCTGGAGTCGACCCGTCGGGTGGACACGGTGGTGCTGGACAAGACCGGCACCGTCACCACCGGCCGGATGAGCCTGGTCTCCGTGCACACCGCGTCCGGGGTGGGGGAGGACGAGGTGCTGCGGCTGGCCGGGGCGCTGGAGCACGCCTCCGAGCACCCGATCGCCAAGGCCGTCGCCACCGGTGCGGCGGACCGGGTTGGTGCGCTGCCCGAGGTCGAGGGCTTCCAGAACGTGGAAGGCCTGGGCGTGCAGGGCGTGGTCGACGGGCACGCGGTCATCGTCGGCCGGGAACGGCTGCTGGCCGAGTGGAGCGTGCACCTGGACGGCGCGTTGGCCGAGGCGAAGCGGGCGGCCGAGGCGAAAGGGCGCACCGCGGTACTGGTCGCGTGGGACGGCGAAGCGCGCGCGGTCCTGGTCGTCGCGGACACGGTGAAGCCGACGTCGGCGGAGGCGGTCCGGCAGCTGCGTTCGCTCGGGTTGACGCCGGTGCTGTTGACCGGTGACAACGAGGCGGCGGCTCGTGCGGTCGCGGCGGAGGTCGGTATCACCGAGGTGGTCGCCGAGGTGCTGCCCAAGGACAAGGTCGACGTCGTCGCCCGGCTCCAGGCTGAGGGCAAGGTCGTGGCGATGGTCGGTGATGGCGTGAACGACGCGGCGGCGCTGGCCAAGGCCGACCTGGGTCTGGCGATGGGCACTGGGACCGATGCGGCGATCGAGGCCAGTGACTTGACGTTGGTGCGGGGTGACCTGCGCGCGGCGGCGGACGCGATCCGGTTGGCCAGGCGGACGCTGGGCACCATCAAGGGCAATCTGTTCTGGGCGTTCGCCTACAACGTGGCCGCCCTGCCCCTCGCGGCGGCCGGGCTGCTCAACCCGATGATCGCCGGTGCCGCGATGGCGTTCTCGTCGGTGTTCGTGGTGTCGAACAGCTTGCGGTTGCGTGGGTTCCGCAGTGCGGCTGCCGTGGCGAGGGATCGGGACCGGGCGGCGGAGTCCACTGAGGACAAGGTTCCGGTTGCCGTCTCCTGACGGCAAGTGCGTGATGTGGCCCGGAGCCGTCGGCCGGCTCCGGGCCACTGCGCTGTTCGAGGAATGATCAAAAGCTTGAAAAGCGTCCTCGCCGGACGGGCAGATCAGCAGGATGACATCCCCCGGTTCCGTGTCGCTCTTGTTCCGTTGGGAACTGCTGTCCCAGCGTGGTCCCGGGCTCCGTGTCATCCCACCGACCTCCCTCCGGGCTACCACACGCGTCAAGGGGGCCTCGAAGTTGGAGTGTCAGGCAACGCTCGCACGAGGCCCCCTTGACACGTGCGGTAGAGCTGCGCCAGGTCGGCGGGATGACACGAACCCCTCGCATTGAGAAGCGAGGGCATCGCGGCGCACTCGCGACCAGTTCAGGCGGGCCCGAGCGCGGAGGTCGACTCTCGGATGACCAGGCGACACGGCTGACGGACCACACCGGACGGGCGGCGGCCGTCCAGCGCGTCGAACAGGTAGCGGGCGGCGGTCGTGCCCAGCCGTTCCAGGTCGAGGTCCACTGTGGTCAGTGGTGGGCGGCAGTCGGCGGCGAAGTCCTCCCAGTTGTCGTAGCCGACGATTGCCACGTCTTCCGGGATGCGTTTTCCCAGGCGTGAAAGGGTGTCGGCGACGCCGGTGGCGATTTGGTCGTTGCCGCAGAACACGGCGTCGACTTCGGGATCCGTGGACAGCAGCACCCGGGCCGCGTGCCTGCCCCAGCGTTGCGACCACTCGCCGTACAGTGGCGCGCCGCCCGCCAAGTCCAGTCCGTGTTCGGCCAGCACCCGGTGCAGGGCGGTCACCCGGTCGCGGGCGGCGCGGTAGGTCCGGGGGCCGGTGATGTGGCCGATCCGCTTGCGCTGCAACGACACCAGGTGCTCGACGGCGAGCCGGGCGCCGCCCTCGTCGTCGGCGATCACGGACAGGTCCCGCGGGTCGCTGGACTCGCAGTAGACGTAGACGACCGGCACCGGGATGTCGCGGGTCAGTGACGGCCGGATGTCGTTGTCGTCGCCCAGGATGATGAACCCGTCGACCTGCCTGGCCAGCAGCGTGCTGATGTAGTGCCTGCGCCGGATCGCGTCGCCGCGCGCGTCGCACAGCAGCACCGACATCTGCTCGTTGGCCAGCGCGTTCTCCACGCCGAGCAGGATCGGGATGGCGAACCGGCCGCCGAGCTCGTCGGTGAGCAGGCCGATGGTCCGCGTCCGCCCGGAGATCAGGCCGCGGGCCAGGGCGTTGGGCTGGAACGACAGTTCGGCGGCGGCACGCAGCACGCGTTCGCGGGTGGCGGGCGCGACCTCGTCCCGGGCGTTGATCGCCTTGGACGCGGTGGAGATCGAGACACCGGCCAGCTTCGCCACGTCGCTGAGGGTCACCGCGTCGGACCGCCGCCTGCCCATTCGAAAGCCTTTCGAAAAGTTTGTCGAACGTCGAATCGATTGTAGGCGCTCTTCACGAGCGTGAACCGCCATGGTGAACGAGTGTCCTGGGCTCCACAAGGACGATTGCCGAAAAGGTTTTCGGCTGCCACAGTGCTGATCGAGGCGCACGGACCGCGGGAGGTTGGGATGACAGTGACGTCGCCGGACACCACTGCCGTCGGGGGACGTCCCGTCGTGCCGTCGCGGGGCAGGCTGCGCCCGCTGGGCCAGCGGGAGGTCCGAATCACCGGCGGTTTCTGGCGGGCCCGCCAGGACGTCAACGCCACCGCCACCCTGCCGCACGCCCGGTCGTGGATGGACCGGCTCGGTTGGACCGCGAACTTCGCCGGATCCGACGACACGTCGGCGCGGCGCCGCGGTCGCGAGTTCACCGACTCCGAGGTCTACAAGCTGGTGGAGGCGATGTCCTGGGAGGTCGGTCGCGGTGCCACCGAGCCGGAAGGCGTGGAAGCCCGGATCGTGGAGCTGACGAGTGTGATCGCGGCGGCCCAGGCGCCGGACGGGTACCTCCACACCGCGTTCGGCCGTCCCGGGCAGCCCGACCGGTACAGCGACATGCTGTGGGGCCACGAGTTGTACTGCACCGGGCACCTGCTCCAGGCCGCCGTCGCCCGCGCCCGCACGTGCGGTGGTGACGACGACCCGCTGGTGGCGGTGGCCCGTCGTGCGGCGGACCACGTCTGCGAGGTGTTCGGCCCCGACGGCACGCCCGGTGTCTGCGGGCACCCGGAGATCGAGCTGGGCCTGGTGGAACTGGCCCGCGTCACGGGGGAGCGGCGCTACCTGGAGCAGGCCGCGCTGTTCGTCGAACGGCGTGGTCACCGGACGTTGCCGCGCCACCACTTCGGCTGGTCGTACTTCAGCGACGACGAGCCGGTGCGGGAGTCCGCCGTGCTGCACGGGCACGCGGTGC
Organism: Saccharothrix sp. CB00851; assembly: GCF_001905065.1. Taxonomy (NCBI): domain Bacteria; kingdom Bacillati; phylum Actinomycetota; class Actinomycetes; order Pseudonocardiales; family Pseudonocardiaceae; genus Saccharothrix; species Saccharothrix sp. CB00851. The sequence continues at coordinate 128,859 of NZ_LWLC01000066.1, read as the reverse complement.
GCGCGCTCTACCTCGCTGCGGGCGCGGTGGACGTCGCGGTCGAGACCGGTGACGACGAGCTGCTGCGCACGGTCGCGGCCCAGTTCGACCGGACGTTGGCGCGCCGCACGTACCTCACCGGTGGCATGGGCTCGCGGCACGCCGACGAGGCCTTCGGCGACGACTTCGTGCTGCCCGCCGACCGGGCGTACTCCGAGACGTGCGCCGGGGTGGCCGCGATCATGCTGGCCTGGCGGCTGCTGCTGGCCACCGGCGACGGGCGCTACGACGAGGTGATCGAGCGGATCCTCTACAACGTGGTCGCGACCGCGATCGGCGACGACGGCCGGTCGTTCTTCTACGCGCACACCCTGCACCAGCGCACGCCCACCGCCGCGTTGGCGCGGGACGAGGAGCAGCTGGGGTTCGGCGGCGGGCCGAGGGCGCCGTGGTTCGAGGTGTCGTGCTGCCTGCCGAACTTGGCACGCCTGCTGGCCTCCCTGTCGTGCTACCTCGTCACGGTCGACGACACGGGCCTGCGCCTGCACCAGTACGCCGACGCCGAGGTCGCCACCCGGCTGGCGGACGGGCGTGAGGTGGGGTTGCGAGTGCGCACCGGCCTGCCCGACGACGGCACGGTCACCGTGCGCGTGACCAAGACCGACGACCAGCCGTGGTCGATCACGCTGCGGGTGCCGCAGTGGGCGGCCGGCGCGGAACTGGTCACCACCCACGGCCGACGGCACGTGCCGGTCGGCGACATCGTCGTGTACCGGACGTTCGCGGTCGGCGAGGAGATCCGGCTGGAACTGCCCACGCGGCCCCGTTTCACCGCGCCAGACCCGAGGATCGACGCGACGCGCGGCTGCGTGGCCGTGGAACGCGGGCCGCTGGTGTACTGCGCCGAGTCCTCCGGGGAGCACGACCTCGACGCCCTGCGCGTGGACGCCACCGTGCCGCCGGTCGACACGGCGGCGGGCGTCGAGGTCCAGGCCCGGTTCGACGTACCCGGCCCGGACGGCTGGCCCTACGGCCCACCACAGCCGACCGGCACCACCCGGGTCACCGCACCGCTGAACCTCGTGCCGTACCACCGCTGGGCCCGCGGCGGCCCGTCGACCATGCGGGTCTGGCTGCCCGGCACCTGACCCGCTCCGACCGTGCTCAAAGGAGAGACCGGTGAGAACCAGAGGGCTTCGTGCAGTCTCCGCCGTGGCGGCGGGTGTGCTGCTGCTGGCGGCTTGCGGCGGCCAGGAGCCGGAGGCCGCGGACGACGGCGCGGTGCTGACGCTGTGGACCCGTGCCGCGACCGAGTCGGTGTCCAAGGCCTACGCCGACGCCTACAACGCCACCCACCGCAACAAGGTGGAGGTGACCGCCTATCCGAACGAGGAGTACCCGGCCAAACTCGCGTCGGCGGCGGGCGCGAAGTCGCTGCCCGACCTGTTCGCGGCCGACGTCGTGTTCGCGCCCCAGTACGCCTCCCAGGGCCTGTGGGCCGACGTCACCGACCGGCTGGCCGTGCTGCCGGTGAAGGACCGGCTCGCGCCGTCGCACGTCAAGGCGGGCACGTGGGAGGGCGCCAACTACGCGTTACCGCACACGATCGACCTGTCCGTGCTGCTGTACAACAAGGACCTGTACGCCAAGGCGGGTCTGGACCCGGAACGGCCGCCGCGCACGCTGCGGGAGTTCGCCGACCACGCCCGCGCGGTCGACCGGCTCGGCGGTGACGTCAACGGTACGTACTTCGGCGGCAACTGCGGCGGCTGCGTCGAGTTCACGTTGTGGCCGTCGGTGTGGGCCGCGAACGGCGACGTGCTCGACCCCGAGGGCGAGGAGGCGCGGGTCGACTCGCCGGAGATGGCGGACGTGTTCGCCCTCTACCGCTCGCTGTACGAGGAAGGGGTGGCCGCGCCCGCGTCGAAGGACGAGGCAGGTCCGACCTGGCTGGGCGCGCTGCGGAGCGGGAACGTGGGCATCGCGCCCGCGCCCTCGGTCTGGCTGGACGCGTTGGAGCAGCAGGGCTTGACGCTGGGCGTGGCCCCGATCAGCGGCCTGGCGGGCGGCGAGTCGACCTTCGTCGGCGGTGACGCGCTGGGCATCGGCGCGACCACGGAGAAGGTCGAGCAGGCGTGGGACTTCCTGTCCTGGACCACGTCGGACGAGGCGCAGGTCGAGGTCGTGGCCAAGAACAAGGGCGTGCCGACCCGCACCGACCTGGCGGACAACGAGTACTCGTCGGCCGACCCGCGCACGGTGCTGATCAACGGCCTGGTGGCCAAGGGCCGCACGCCGTACGCGCGCAACTTCAACGCCTCGTTCAACGACCCGCAGAGCCCGTGGCTGCGGACCGTGCGCGGCGCGCTGTTCGGTGACGCGGGCCGGGCGTTGGCCGACGGCAACACCGCCATCACCCAGTCGCTCCAGCAGGGCTGAGCAGCCACCGGAGGCTCGGATGTCCACGACGACGACGTCACTCCCGAGCACGCGAACACCCCCGGCACGCCCGCAGCCACGGCCCGCGAGGCGCGGACGTCGGCTGCGCGCCCTCGTCGGTGCCGCGTACGCGGCACCCACCGCCGTGATGGTGTGCTTGTTCTTCCTGGTGCCGCTGGCGCTCGTGGCATGGATGTCCCTGCACCGCTGGCCGTTGCTGGGCAAGGCGAAGTTCAACGCCCCGGCCAACTACAGGGGGATCGCCGAGGACGAGCTGCTGCGCTCGGCGGCCTGGTTCACGGTCAAGTACACGGTGGTCATCACCGTGCTGCTGTTCGTGGTCGCGTTCGGGCTGGCGCTGCTGGTGCAGCACCGGCGACCTGGGGTCGGCTTCTTCCGCACCGCGTTCTTCCTGCCCATGGCGGTCGGCTTCGCCAGCGCGTCGCTGCTGTTCCTGGGCCTGCTCAGCGACGAGATCGGGCCGGTGACCGACCTGTTGTCGTGGCTCGGGCTGGTCGACGGGTACGTGTCGTGGACCAGCGGCAGCCCGGACTCGGCGCTGGCGTCCGCGGTGGTGCTGGTGCTGTGGCGGTTCGCCGGGTTCACCATGCTGATCCTGCTGACCGGGCTGCACGCGATACCGCCGGACGTGTACGAGGCCGCCCGAGTGGACGGGGCGAACCGGTGGCAGACGTTCCGCCGCATCACGCTGCCGCTGATGCGGCCGACGATCGCGCTGGTGCTCACCCTGATGACGACCGGGTCGCTGCTGGCGTTCGACCAGTTCTGGATCCTCACCCGCGGCGGGCCGGACAACAGCACCACCTCGCTGGTGATGGTGATCTACCGGGAAGCGTTCATCCGGCTCGACCTGGGCTCGGCCGCGGGCATCTCGGTGGTCCTGCTGGCGGTGCTCGTGGTGTTCAACGTGATCCAGTTCCGCGTGTTGCGCCGGAGGTCGTCGTGACACCGCGGTGGGGCTATTACGTCACCGGCACGGCATTGGCGATCCTGTTCCTGTTCCCGCTGGTGTGGGCCGGGTTCGCGTCCGTGCGCACGGACACCGGGTTCGGGTTGGAGAACTACGCCCGGCTGTTCACCTCGGCCAACGGCGTGCAGCTCCGGCACGTCCTCAACAGCGTGGTCGTCAGCGCGCTAACGGTGGGCGGCACGCTGGTCATCGCCACGCTGGGCGGCTACGCGTTCGGCCGGTTCCGGTTCCCCGGCCGCGACGTGCTGTTCCTGCTCACGCTGGCGATCCTGATGGTGCCGTACGCGACGATCCTGATCGCCCTGTACGTGCTGCTGGGGTGGCTGGGGCTGGAGGACTCGCTGGTCGGGCTGAGCCTGGTGCTCATCACGTTCCAGCTGCCGTTCTCGGTGTTCATGATGCGCAACTCGTTCGAGGCCGTGCCGGTGGAGCTGGAGGAGTCGGCCCGGGTCGACGGCTGCACCAGCGTCGGCACCCTGCTGCGGATCATGCTGCCCGCCGTGCGGCCGGGCCTGGTCACCGTGGGCCTGTTCGCGTTCCTGACCTCGTGGAGCGAGTTCTTCGCGCCGCTGATCCTGCTCAACTCGACCGACCAGTTCACCACCACTCTCGCCGTGGTCAACCTGCGCACCGCGAGCCACGGTTCGATCGACTACGCCGCGCTCGAAGCGGGGGTGGTGTTCATGGCAGTGCCCTGCCTCGTGCTCTTCGCCGCCATGCAACGCAGCTACGTCCGCGGGTTCACCTCTGGCGCCGTCAAGGGCTGAACCCGCCGGTCCGCCGCCGCATCGTCCGGCAACCGGAAGGAAGATCGTCGTGTCACGACCATGGATGAGAACACTGCTGAGCGGCGTGGTCCTCGCGCTGGCGCTGAGCGGCGCGGGCGTCGCGCAGGCCGAACAGGCGCGTGACGTCACCGCCGCCGCCAACCCGGCGACCTGGAGCCCGCCGTCGCACCTGGTCACCCCGCTGAACCAGGTGTGGTCGCACCAGGAGAGCACCTACGGCAACCTGTACGGGTTCCGCAACTACGGCTGGGACCAGGTGTTCGTCAACGGCGGTTACCTGAACTTCTGCGTGCGGTGGGACTCGTCGGCGCCGGTGAGCGCCTCGCTGCGGGACCGCATCCACGCCAAGCTCGCCGAGCAGTACAAGAAGTGGATGGACGTCATGGTGGGCCACAACAACTGGCCCTACGCGTCCGTGCCGATCAAGGTGGTCGGTTGGGCGGTGCGCGACCGGAACACGTTGCAGTGGAACGACAACTCCGTCGACATCTACGTCAACAACATCCGGGAGAACGCGCCGCAGTGCGCCGAGGCGTGCGGCCGGTTCTTCGTCCGCGACGGCCAGTACCGCAACTGCCCCGGCGGGGTGGCCAGGCACTACGACCAGTCGCTGTGGCTGACCGCGGGCATGGGCGGCGGCGCGGGCGGTGACTGGGGCCAGCGGATGGGCAGCGAGTACTTCGTCAACAACCTCGGCAACCCCGACTTGACGATCCTGCTGCACGAGATCGGCCACACGTTCGGTCTGGACGACTTCTACGACTGGACGCCCAGCGGCGTGTCCGGCTTCCTGATGAAGGCCGGCAGCGCCCGCGGCATCACCGAGTTCGACACCTGGATGTTCCGCGACTGGTGGCGGCACCTGAAGAGCCGCTACGGCCGCTGAGCGCACGCCGGCGCCACCGCGCACCGGTGGCGCCGGCCCCCGAACCACGCAGCAGGCCACTGACAGGAGCAACCATGCGCACCCGACGACGGGTGCTCGGGCTGGGCGCCGCGCTGGCGCTCGTCACGGCCCTGGCACCACCCGCGTCCGCCGCCAACCCGATCATCACCACCTACTACACCGCCGACCCCGCCCCGCTGGTCGTCGGCAACACCATGTACATCTACGCGGGCCGCGACGAGGCGCCCGTCGGCACCAACAACTTCGTCATGCGCGAGTGGCGCGTGCTGTCCTCGACCGACGCCGCCACCTGGACCGACCACGGCGCACGCGCGAACATCGCCACGTTCCCGTGGGCGGGCGCGGACGCGTGGGCGAGCGAGGTCGAACCCCGCAACGGCAAGTACTACTGGTACACCTCGGTCAACGGTACCGGCGCGGGCTGGATGGACATCGGCGTGGCGGTCGGCGACAGCCCGCTCGGCCCGTTCCGCGACGCCAAGGGCGGCCCGCTGGTCAGCGACAGCACGCCCAACTCGTCCGGGCTGAACATCGACCCGACCGTGTTCACCGACGACGACGGCCAGTCCTACCTCTACTGGGGCGGCTACTGGGGCGCGCGGGCGGCGAAGCTCAAGCCGAACATGATCGAGCTGGACGGCCCGGTGATCACGCCGCAGGGCCTGGCGAACTTCTGGGAAGCGCCCTGGATGTTCAAGCGCAACGGCCTGTACTACCTGATGTACGCGGCCAACGACACCAACGGCTGCGTGACGAACTCCAACTACGCCTGCCAGCGCTACGCAACCGCCACCAGCCCGCTCGGGCCGTGGACGCACCGCGGCGTCGTGCTCGACCAGGTCTCGTCCACCACCAACCACGCGGGCGTCGTGCAGTTCAACGGCCAGTGGTACATCGTCTACCACAACGCCAACGCGCCCGGCGGCGGCAACTTCCGCCGTTCCGTCGCGGTCGACCTGCTGCACTTCAACGCCGACGGCACGATGCGCAAGGTCGTCCAGACCAACACCGGTCCGCCGCCGAACCCCTCCGGCAGCACGAACCTGGCGACCTCCGCCACCGCCTCCACCTCGCACGTCTCGGCCTGGGAGTCGTTGGCCGCGCTCAACAACGGCGGCACGCCCGCGAGCTCCGCGGACCGCTCGAACCTCGCCTACGGCAACTGGCCCGAGCGCGGCACGCAGTGGGTCGAGTACCAGTGGCCGACCGCCAAGACGATCGACAAAGTCGCCACCTACTGGTTCGACGACGACCAGGGCATCGACCTGCCCGCGTCGTGCGAGGTCCAGTACTGGAACGGCAGCGCGTACGTGGACGTGCCCGGCCAGTCGGCGTGCGGTGTCGCCGGGAACACGTTCAACACCACCACGTTCACCGCCGTGTCCACCACGCGGCTGCGGTTGTCGATCACCTCGAAGCCCGACTTCTCGACGGGGGTGTTGGAATGGCAAGCCTTCCAGGCGTGACCCGGCGGCTGGCGGTCGTGGTGGTGCTCGGGGCGCTCCTCGTGCCCGTGCCGAGTGCCTCCGCCGCGCAGACCATCGGCTATCCCACGTTCACCGGTCCTTCGATCCCCGCGCCGCCGGTCGGCTACAGCACCGGCAGCACGATGCGCGCCATCTACGACGCCGAGAGCGGCGGCACGGACTTCTGGATGGACCGCCTGCTCGCCCGACCGGGCAACGACCCGGCGGGCCCGTGGCTGATGACCCGCGGTCGCGGCCTGTTCCTGTACACCCACAACCCGGCCGTCATCGGCTTCGGCGGCAACGCCGCCTACTGGGACAACATCAGCAGCCAGAACGCCTACGCCGTCACCGTCGGCTCGGGGACGCTGACCGAGCAGGTGTCGAGCCGGTGGCAGGCGCCCAGCCACTGGAAGGGCGTCTACACCGGTACCGGCCTCCGGGTCGAGGTGGCGAAGTTCATCACCCACAACAACGTCGCCGTGACGAACCTGACCGTCACCAACACCGGCTCGGCGTCGGCCACCGTGCCGCTGCGGGTCACCTCCCCGTACGCCACGACGGTCAGCGGCGCGGAGCTGACCGGCTCACGGCTGGTGAAGAACAACCTCACCACCATCCGGCCGAGGCTCTCGGGCGACGGGTTCACCGCCGCGAGCGGAGCCCTCACCCGGTCGATCACGCTCGGCGCGGGCCAGTCGGCCACCACCAAGGTCGTGATGGGCTTCGTCACCGACGAGATCCCCGAGTCGCTGACCGAGTACCACGCCTACCGCGGCCACTCGCCGTCGGTCGCGTTCGCCACCCACGTGCGCGCCTACAACCGGTGGTGGGCCGACCACCTCCCCTACATCGACGTGCCCGACCCCGCGATCAAGAAGAACGTCTACTACCGCTGGTGGCTGATGCGCTTCAACCACCTCGACGTGGACATCCCGGGCCAGGACTTCCAGTTCCCGGTCTCGATCGAGGGCGTCACCGGCTACAACAACGCGATCGCGCTGACCCAGCCGATGCACATCGACGACCTGAAGTACCTGCGCGACCCGGTGTACTCGTACGGGCCGTGGCTGTCGGTGGGCCAGTCGTCCAAGGGCGGCCGGTTCATGGACAACCCCGGCGACCCGGAGAACTGGTCCAACTCCTACACCCAGTACATCTCCGAGGCGGCGTGGCGCAGCTACCAGGTCCACGGCGGCCAACCCGCCGTGGCCGGGAACCTCGCGAAGTACGCCGAGGGCGACGTGAAGGGGCAGCTGGCGACCTTCGACACCAACAACAACGGCGTCATCGAGTACGACTGGGGTGCCATGACCGGCAACGACGCCGACGCGGTGTCGTTCGACTGGCGGGCGGGCAACCTCGACCGGGCCGAGACGGCGTACGTGTGGAGCGGCGCGGTGGCCGCGCAGCAGGCGTACGCGCTCATCGGCGACACGGCCAAGGCGGCCGAGATGCAAACGCTTGCCGACCGCATCCGCACCGGCGTGGTGAACACCCTGTGGAACCCGTCGCGGCAGCTGCTGGAGCACAAGCACGTGGCCACGAACACGCACGTGCCGTGGAAGGAGATCAACAACTACTACCCGTTCTCGGTCGGCCTGATGCCGAACACCGACCAGTACAAGCAGGCGCTGCGGCTGTTCGCCGACCCGGCCGAGTACCCGGTGTTCCCGTTCTACACGGCCAACCAGCGGGACAAGGCCGAGGCCGCGCAGGCGGGCCACCCCGGGTCGAACAACTTCTCCACCATCAACTCCACCGTGCAGTTCCGGCTGTACTCGTCGGTGCTGCGCAACTACCCGAACCAGTGGATGACCGCCGAGGACTACAAGAAGCTGCTCTACTGGAACACCTGGGCGCAGTACGTCGGCGGCAACACCCAGTGGCCCGACGCCAACGAGTTCTGGGCGAACTGGAACTCCGGCACCCGCACCATCGACTACCGGTCCTGGATCCACCACAACATCCTGGGCAGCTCGAACTGGACCGTGGTCGAGGACGTGGCCGGGTTGCGCCCGCGCACGGACACCCGCATCGAGCTGTCGCCGATCGACATCGGCTGGTCGCACTTCGCGGTCAACCACCTGCGCTACCGCAACATGGACCTGAGCGTGGTGTGGGACGACCCGGCCGACGGCGTCACCCGCTACAACGGCGTGCCGCAGGGCTATTCGGTCTACCTCGACGGCACCCGCGCGTTCACCGTCGACCGGCTCACCCGCGTGCTCTACAACCCGGCGAACGGCGAGGTGACGTTCCCGTCCGGCGCGGGCACGGTGACCCACAGCGTGGCCGTGAGCGGTCTGAAAGCGCCGCAGGACGTGGCGCACGGCAGCCCGCGGATGGTCGACGTGTTCGCCAAGGCGGGCGTCGACCTGACCTCCACCACGCCGAACCTGGCGCGGGGCGCGGCCGTCACGGCGTCGTACACGGCGTCCGGCACGTCGGTCGGCGCCGCGGTCGACGGGTTCCCGATCAACGAACCCCTGTGGGGCACTTCGGGATCACCCAACACCTCGGACTGGTACGAGATCGACTTCCGGCAGCAGCGCACGGTCGACGAGGTGCGGCTGCACTTCCGCGACGACCGGGCGGGCAACCGGTACCGCGCGCCGTCGTCGTACGCGGTCCAGTACTGGAACGGCTCGTCGTGGGTGGCAGCGGCGGCCCAGGCCAAGACGCCGACGACACCGAAGGCGAACTACAACCGGGTCGGGTTCACCCCGGTGTCCACCCAGCGGATCCGGGTCCAGGTGACCCACGCGTCCGGGTTCAGGACCGCGTTGACCGAGGTGAAGGCGTACCACCGGGGCGGGACCAACCCGGACCCGCCGCCCGCGAACCTCGCGCCGGCGGCGACGCCGTCCGCGTCCTACACCTCGCCGTGGGAGTCGGTGGCCGCGATCAACGACGGGGTGGACCCGCCGTCGTCCAACGACACCGTGAACCCGAGGTGGGGCACCTGGCCGGAGACCGGCACGCAGTGGGCCGAGCTGACCTGGGACTCGGCGAGGTCGGTGAAGTCGGCGCACGTGTACTTCTTCGACGACGGCCAGGGCGTCGACCTGCCCGCGTCGTGGAAGCTGCAGCACTGGACCGGCTCGGCCTACGCCGACGTGCCGGGTGCGAGCGGGTATCCGGTGGCGGGCGACCGGTACCAGGAGGTGACGTTCGGCGCGGTGAGCACGACCCGGTTGCGGGTGGTGCTCCAGAGCGGGGTCGGCTCGGTCGGTCTGCTGGAGGTGAAGGCCTTCGGCTGACCGGCGGGGGCGGGGGACCGGCCTCGCGCCGGCCGGTCCCCCTTCGCGGCGGTGTCAGCAACCGCCGCAGTTGTAGTAGGTGACGTCCCAGTGGTTGCTCTCCAGGAAGTAGACGTTCCCTGAGCCCGAGCGCCACTTGTTGCCACCGATGTAGGTGAACGTGCCGCGGATGTAGTTGCCGACGCACGTGTAGAGGCTGTAGTCGAGCTTGTAGCCGTTCCAGTGGCTGTAGGTGCCGCTGGCGTGGCCGGTCTCCGTGCCGCCGGTGATGTTCAACGCGCAGCCACTGGCCCGCTTGAGGGTCTCCGCGCCCTGCACCGTGGCCAGGTTGATCTGCGAGAACGACGTGCAGGTCGGGTTGTTGCGGTCACTGCACCCGCCGCTGGAGGACCACGTGATGCCGGCGGCGCGGAATCGGGCCGTGGCCTCGGCGTGGGTGAGCTTGGTGACCAGCGCGGTGACCGGGGTGTCGGCGGCGGGCTGGAAGACGGCGTCCTCGACGGCTTTGGCGGGTGCGGCCGAGGCCGTGGTCGCGCCGGTGACGGTGAGCAGTGCCACGGCGGCGGCCACGACGGCGGCGCGGAATCGACCGGTACGCATGGGAACGGTCCTTTCGACGGGCAGGGTCGTCGGACCGCCCAGCTTAGGTGCCGGACAATTACCACACAGCGGCCAAGTGGGAGATTTTCTGACTGCTTCAGCCGTGGTATGACCGCGGTTCGCCGGCCTGGGCTTCCTTGCCGGTTTCAGGCAACCAACGCGGTCGCGGGCGGCCGGGGTGCGGCATTGCCCGCCGACCCGGCGTGGATCATCATTGTTGCAGGTCAGGGGGATGCCGGAACCGGTTCGCCACGAACCGGGACCGGCCCGGCCCAGGGGATCGGGGGGACAGGAAGAACGGGGGACCCAGCGGATCGGGGGATCCGAGGGATTTCGGGGGGTACAGGGGGATCGGGGGACAGGGGAACGGTTTCGCGCCCGTCGGGGAGCGGGGGACCGATCGGCGCACCGGAGCACGGGCGAGCACCACGCCCGCGCCCGGTGCGTCGTGCTGTCGGCGGGCGTCAGCGGTTCGTAAGGGCTCACACCGGTCCGGGTGCGGCAGGATCGCGGTCGAGTCCCTGGTGGAGGTGTGGTCGATGTTGTGGAAGTCCGCGTCCGTGGCCGTTCTGCTGACCCTGGTGGTGGGGTGTGGGTCCGCGCCGACGTCGAGCGGCGGTTCACCGTCCACGGACGCGCCGACGACCTCCGGCGCGGCGCCCGGTTCCGACGCGCCCGCGCCGAGCGGCCCGGTGGCCGAGCAGTTGAGGTTCACCGCGAAGACGGTGGACGGCGCCGACTTCTCCGGTGAGAGCCTCGCCGGCAAGCCCGCCGTCTTCTGGTTCTGGACGCCGTGGTGCCCGAAGTGCCAGCGGGAGGCGTCCGGGGTGGCGGCGACGGCCCGCGACCACGCCTCGGTGACGTTCGTCGGTGTCGCCGCGCTGGACGAGGTGCCCGCGATGAAGCAGTTCGTCGAGCGGTACGGGCTGGGCGGCTTCGGGCACGTGGCGGACACCGACACCGCGGTGTGGAAGCGGTTCGGCGTCACCGCGCAGCCCGCGTACGCGTTCGTCGGTGCGGACGGCAAGGTCGACGTGGTGACGACCCAGCTGTCCGAGCAGGCGTTGCGCGACCGGGTCGCCGCGCTCGCGGGTGCCTGATGACCGAGGTCGTGCTGCTGGCCGTGGCGGCGGGCATGGTCGCCACGGTGAACCCGTGCGGCTTCGCCATGCTGCCCGCCTACCTCGCCCTGGTCGTGGGAGGCGACGACGGCCGTGAGCGGGCCGGGGCGATCGGCCGGGCGCTGGCCGCCGCCGGCGTCATGACCGCCGGTTTCGTGGTGGTGTTCGGCGTCTTCGGCGTGGTGGTCGCCCCGGTCGCGGCTTCCGTGCAGCGGTACCTGCCGTTCGTGACCGTGGTCATCGGCGCGGCCCTGGTCGTCACCGGCGGGCTGCTGGTGGCCGGGAAGACGGTGGCGCTGCAGCGGCTCAAGCCGACGAAGGGCGCGCCGACCAGGCGGTTGGGCTCGATGTTCGGCTACGGCGTCGCCTACGCCACCGCGTCGCTGTCCTGCACGATCGGGCCGTTCCTCGCGGTCGTCGGCACCGCGCTCGGCGGTGCGGACGTGGTCGAGGGCGTCGTGGCGTTCCTCGCCTACGCGGTGGGCATGGGGCTGGTGGTGGCTGTGCTGGCGGTCGCCGCCACGATGGCCGACAACACCCTGGCCACGCGCGCCAGGGCGTTGCTGCCGCACGTCTCGCGGATCGGCGGGGTGCTGCTGGTGCTGGTCGGCGCCTACGTCGCCTACTACGGGGTCTACGAGCTGAGGCTGTTCTTCGGTGACGCGGACCCCGCGGATCCGGTGATCGACGCCGCGGCCACCGTGCAGGGCGCGTTGGTGGAAGCGGTGACCGCGATCGGGCCGTGGCCGCTGCTCGGGGCGCTGGTGCTGCTGGTCGCGGGCGGTGTCGTGCTGGCCCGCCGCCGGGCGGCCCGCCGCTGAACCCGGTCGTGCCGCCGGAAATCGGCCGGCGCGATCACGTCATCCGCTCTACGGTGTCCGGCGTCGGCTGATCGAACCCAGAGGAGGAATGAGATGCGGCGACTCGACGGTGTGCTCCGTCCCGATGCCACTTCCCACACCTCCGAGGTCAGCCATTTCCACCCGAACGCTCAACTTGGGCGTGCTCGCGCACGTCGACGCAGGTAAGACCAGCCTCACCGAACGGCTGCTGTTCGACCACGGGAGGATCCCGCGGCTGGGCAGCGTCGACGGCGGTGACACGCAGACCGACAGCGGCGAGGTCGAACGCCGCCGCGGCATCACGATCCGTTCCGCCGTCGCGTGGTTCAGGCTCGGCGATCTCCAGGTGAACCTGGTCGACACACCGGGTCACCCCGATTTCATCGCCGAGGTGGAGCGCGCGCTGTCCGTGCTCGACGGCGCCGTGCTGGTGCTCTCGGCGGTCGAGGGCGTGCAGGCCCAGACCAGGGTGCTGCTGCGGTCGTTGCGGCGACTGCGCCTGCCCACGCTGATCTTCGTCAACAAGGTCGACCGGGTGGGCGCGCGGTACGACGACCTGCTCGCCGAGATCCGCCGCAGGCTCACGCCCGCCGTCGTGCCGATGGTGCGGGTGGACCGGCTCGGCACGCGTGACGCCGGTGTCGTCGCCCGGTCGTCCGACGACGGGTCGTTCCCGGCGGAGGTGGCCGAACTCCTGGCCGACCACGACCTCTCGCTGCTGGGCCGGGTCCTCGACGGTGACGTGCCGGAGGACGTCGAAGGGCCGTTGCGCGACCAGACGTGCCGCGGGCTGGTGCACCCGGTGTTCTTCGGCTCGGCGATGTCGGGCGCGGGGACGACCGAGCTGACCGACGGGGTGCGCCGGTTCCTCGCGCCGCGCCCGGTGCCGTCCGACGACCTGCGCGGCACGGTGTTCGCCGTCGAACGCACCGGCAAGGGGGAGAAGGTCGCCTACCTGCGGCTGTTCTCCGGGACGCTGCACGGTCGGCAGCGCGTGGCGTTCCGGCGGCGGGACGCCTCGGGCGCGGTCGAGGAGCACCGCGGGCGCGTGGCCGGGCTGGAGGTCGTCGGCGGCTCCGGTCCGCTCACCGCGGGCGACATCGGCAAGCTGCGCGGTCTGCCGCACGTGCGCGTGGGCGACCGGCTCGGCCCTGCCGACCAGGGGACGGGCACGCACTTCTCGCCGCCGATCCTGGAGTCGGTGGTCCGGCCCGCGCGGCCCGGCCGGGAAGCCGAGCTGCACGCCGCGCTCACCCGGCTGGCCGACGAGGACCCGTTGATCCGGACCAGGACCATCGGCGGCGGTGCGACCTCGGTGCTGCTCTACGGTGCCGTGCAGCGGGAGGTGATCGCGGAGCGGTTGGCGCGCGAGTTCGGCATCGACGCGGTGTTCGAGCAGGTCCGGCCGGTGTACTTCGAACGGCCGGTGGGGCGTGGCGAGGCCGTCCACGAGTTCGTACCGCGCGGTCCGAACGACTTCTGGCAGACGGTGGGCGTGCGCGTCGAGCCGCTGCCTCCCGGCACCGGCACCACGTTCACCAGGGAAGCCCAACTCGGCCTGCTGCCGAAGGCCTACCACCGGGCCATCGAGGAGGCGGTGACGGCGACGCTCCGGCAGGGCCTGCACGGCTGGGAGGTGACCGACTGCGCGGTGACGATCACGCACGTCGGCTACGAGGCGCCGATGACGGTCGCCGCCGACTTCCGCCACCTCACGCCCATCGTGCTGTTGCGGGCGCTGCAGCGGGCGGGCAGTGCCGTCCACGAGCCGGGTTACGCGGTCGAGGTGGAGGTGCCGGGTGACGCGCTGAGCGCCGTGACCGGACTCCTGCTCTCCCTGGACGCCGACCTCGGCCCGGCGGTGGAGTCCGGCTCGGCGTGGTCGGTGCCGGGCACCATCCCGGCCCGGTCGCTGCACGACCTGGCCGCCGCCCTGCCCGGCCTGACGCACGGCGAGGGGAGCATCTGGTACGAACCGGGTCCGGCCCGCCGGGTCTGGGGCCCCGCACCGACCAGGGCGAGGACGGACGGCAACCCGCTCGACCTCGACGAGTACCTGCGCTTCCTGTCCAACCGCGACCTGGCCCGCCGCTGACGCGCGACTACGCCGGTGCCGCCGCGGGTCGTTCGAAGAGCAGTTCCAGCCCGTCCTCCTCGTCCCACTGCTCGCCGACCTCCACGAACCCGAACCCCGCGATGGTGGCCAGGGAAGCCGCGTTGTCCGGGCTGATGGTCGCCCGCACGGTCCGGACACCCGGCTCGGCGGCGGCCCGGCGCAGCAGTTCGACCAGAGCCGCCCTGGCGTAGCCGCGGCGGCGGAAGGCGGGGTCCACGGAGTAGCCGATCTCGACCATGCCGGCGGCGTCGGGCGGGCCGTGGAACCCGGCGTGCCCGACCACCGCGTCGCCGTCGACCAGGGCGAGCCGCGCCAGCCACCGGGCGTGGCCGGGGTCGGCGGCGAGCTGGCCCAGCCGGTAGCGCCACAGCCAGCGCGCCCGGTCGGTCAGGAAGTAGTCGGTGAGCGCGACCTCGGCCGCGGTCAGGTCACCGTCGAGCAGGGCGGCCATGACCCGGCCGTCCAGCTCGACGAAGCGCACGTCGTCCGCTGTCACGGTGGGCATGGTGGTCGGCCGCCGGCACACCGTCCACCGGGTTCGTCCGGTCATAGGTGGTCGCGCTCGTCGTACTGGCCGAAGGAGGTCGTGGTCGAGGGCGTCGCCGGGCCGCCGACGCTCGCTATGCCGTCCGGTTACCCCGCCGGGTCCACGGCCACGTCATCAGCGCCCACACCGCGAGCACGAACGCGCTCTCCGGCACCAGGTACCACGGCCAGTCGCCGAGCAGGTCGAGCACGGACGCCGTCTCCGGCTTGCGGTTGAGGTAGCCGTAGTTGGAGCCCAGCACCGCGTTGAGCGCGAACACCGAAACCGCCCACGTCACCGTGATGAGCACGGCCAGCCGGTAGCCGCGCCAGTCGGGCCGCAGCACCAGGCCCCAGGTCAGGTAGATGGCGGCCCAGACGACGAACAGGTGCGTGACCCAGAACAGCAGGAACCCGAAGTCCGGGAAGTCGACCCGCAGCACGGGCGTGACCAGGGCCTGCACGCTCAACGTCAGCCCCCAGTAGTAGGTGAGCGCGAACGCCCACCGGCGCTGCGACCACAGCGCGTAGGCGGCGACGGGTCCCGCCAGGTCGGACAGCTGCAGGGGCAGCGAGTACCGGATGTCCCAGCGCGGCGGCAGCATCAGGTACGTGTGGATGCCCACCTGGAGCAGCAGCACGGTCGCGGCGAACACCCGGGAGAACCGGCGTGACGGCCGGGTGCGCCCCAACACCACGACGACCGCCGCACCCACCGCGAACAGCCCGAGCACCACCCAGTGCGAAGGGCCGAACGCGGTGAACTCGCGGGCGAACGCGGAGGACGCCACACGTTCGGGCTACCCGGCTTGCCCGATCGGTACTCCCCGTCGCCCTCCGGGGTCAGCCGACGACCACCTGGTCGAGGGTCGGCACCACGGTCAGCACCCGGTCCACCTCGGTGAGCCGGAGCGGGCGGACCACCGAACGGCGGCTCGCCACGACGGTGAACCCCACACCGGCCGCGACCGCCCGGTGGTGGGCGTCGAGCAGGGCCGCGATGCCGAGCGAGCCGAGGATCGTCACCCCGGTCAGGTCCGCCACCAGCACCGGTGGCCGCCGCGCCAGCTGGACGTCCAGCTCGGCGCGCATCAGCTCGACACCCTCCAGGTCGACCTCGCCGGTGACCCTGGTGACCGCGAGGCCGCCGACCTCGCTCGTGTCCACGGCGAGGTCCTCGCCCTGCCACTGCGACTCGGTCATCGCCGACGCTCCCTCGGTGGCCCGTTGTGTGACCGTGGCGTCGTCGCGGTCCGACCGGGCGTTACGCCCGCCGGCCGGTTACGCCATCCGCACGCCGGGGTACTCCTCCGCCATGAGGAGGGACGCGTACGCGCGGCTCGGTGACCACGAACCCGACCCGCCCGACCCGCTGGCGCCGGATCCCGTGCCGCGTCGGCCGCAGCCGCCCGGACCGGAGCCGGTGCCGCCGAAGCCGATCCCGCCGCCGGTCCCGCCCACCTCGGGCCGCCGCACGTGATGGACATCGGGACGCTGACCTGGGCGCTCACCATCGGGCTCGTCCTCGTGCTGCTCGCCGTGGACCTGGTGCTGGCGGTCGTGCGCCCGCATCAGGTCAAGATCCGCGAGGCGACCGCGTGGTCGGTGTTCTACGTGCTCTTCGCCCTGCTGTTCGGCGTGTGGTTCACGCTGGCGCACGGCGGCCAGGCGGGCACCGAGTACTTCGTCGGCTACCTGGTGGAGAAGAGCCTGTCGGTCGACAACCTGTTCGTGTTCGTGATCATCATGTCGACGTTCGCGGTGCCGGAGGCGCACCAGCACAAGGTGTTGACGTTCGGCATCGTGCTGGCGCTGGCGCTGCGCGGGGTGTTCATCGCGGTGGGCGCGACGCTGCTGGCGCTGTTCTCGTTCGTGTTCCTGATTTTCGGGTTGCTGCTGCTCTACACGGCCGTGCAGCTGTTCCGGCACCGCAACGAGGAACCGGACGTCGAGGACAACGTCGTGGTGAAGACCGCGCGCCGGGTGCTGCCGATCACCGACGACTACGACGGCGGCAAACTGTTCACCCGTTCCGATGGCCGGCGGATGGTCACGCCGCTGTTCGTGGTGCTGCTGGCGATCGGCAGCATCGACGTGCTGTTCGCGTTGGACTCGATCCCGGCGGTCTTCGGCATCACCTCCGAGCCGTACATCGTGTTCGTCGCCAACGCGTTCGCGCTGCTCGGCCTGCGGGCGTTGTTCTTCCTGGTGAAGGGCCTGCTGGACCGGCTGGTGTACTTGTCGACGGGCCTGTCGCTGATCCTGGCGTTCATCGGGGTGAAGCTGGTCCTGCACTGGGCGCACAAGGACGTCGACCCGCGCGTGCCGGAGGTGCCGACGCTGCTGAGCCTGGGCGTGATCGTGGTGGTGCTGACCGTGGTGACGGTGGCAAGCCTGCTCAAGACCCGCCGTGACCCGTCGGTGAAGGCCCGCCCCGGCTCCCTGCGCGCCCGCCGCCCCCACCCCGCCGACCACCCCTGACCCCCGCGTGTCCTACCTCCAGAACGCGCGTGTCCTACGTTCAGAACACCCGTGTTGAACACTCAGAACAGAGCCGCGCTGACGCGAGCGTTCAACACGGGGTACCGGAACGTAGGACACGCGCGTTCCGAACGTAGGACACGCGGGTTAGCGGGTGAGGAGGTCGCGCAGCGCCTTGACGACCTCGCCGGGCGCCTCCTCGGCCATGAAGTGACCGCACGTGACGGTCCGGTGCACCAGGTCGGGTGCCCATGCCCGCCAGCGGGCGGCGGCGTCGAAGCCCAGGGCGGCGCCCCAGTCCTGCTGCAGCACGGTCACCGGCATCCGCAGCACGCGACCGGCCGAGCGGTCGGCCAGGTCGTGCTCGACGTCCACGGTGGCGGACGCGCGGTAGTCGGCGACGATCGACGGCACGGCCTCCCGTGACGCCTTCAGGTACGCCGCGCGCACGTCGTCCGGGATCGACGCCGGATCGGCGACCCACAGGTCGAGGAAGTGGCCGAAGAACGCGTCCGCCGACGCCGCGATCACGGTCTCGGGCAGGCCGGGCGGCTGGGCCATCAGGTACAGGTGGAAGCCGACGGCGGCCGTGGTGCCGTGCATGACGTCCCACATGTCGAGGGTCGGCAGCACGTCCAGCGACGCCAGGTGGGTGACCACGTCCGGGTGGTCGAGCCCGGCGCGGATGGCCACCAGGGCACCCCGGTCGTGACCGGCCAACGCGAAGCGGTCGTGCCCGAGCGCACGGGCGAGGGCCACGACGTCCGCGGCCATCGTGCGCTTCGAGTAGGTCTGGCCGTCGTCGGCCGGCTTGTCGCTGTCACCGTATCCGCGCAGGTCAGGGCAGATGACGGTGTGGTCGGCAGCCAGGTCGGCGGCGACGTGCCGCCACATCAGGTGCGTCTGCGGGAAGCCGTGGAGCAGCACGACGGGGCTGCCGGAGCCTCCCACGGCGACGTTGAGCGCCACGCCGTCGGCGACGGTGACGCGTTGCTGGGTGAACGAGGGGATCATGTTCCGACTCCGGGGTGTTCGTGGGTTGTGACCACCACCCTGCGGCAACCCGATCAGCGTTCGATCAGCAGCAGATCAGCGCCCTGACCAGCGCCGACCTGCGGCCGGTCGGTTACGTTCGTCGGTGATGGTGCGTTTCCGGGTGCTGGGGCCGCTGGAGGCCGTGGGCGAACGCGGGCCGGTCGACCTCAAGGGTCCGCGGCACCGTGCCGTGCTGGCCCGGCTGCTGGTCGCCAACGGCCGCGTGGTGCCCGTCACCCGGCTGATAGACGACCTCTGGGACGGCGACGCGCCGGACGGCGCCCTGGGCGCGGTGCAGACGTTCGTGGGCGCGCTGCGCAAGGCCCTCGAACCCGACCGCCCACCCCGCACGCCCTCCCGACTGCTGGTCACCGTGCCGCCGGGGTACGCGTTGCGGGCCGAAGACGTCGACGCCCGCGCTGTCGATGCGGCGGTCACCGAGTCGGCACGGCTGCTCGCCGACGGCCGCCCCGGGGACGCGCGGGCGCTGCTGGACGAGGCGCTGGAGCTGTGGCGCGGCCCCGCCTACGCCGAGTTCGCCGACCAGCCGTGGGCCCACGGCGAGGCCGCGCGGCTGGACGAGCTGCGGCTGCTGGCCGTGGAACGGCGTGCCGAGGCGGCGTTGGCGCTGGGCGAGGCGGCGGAGTCGGTGCCTGACCTGCGGGCGCACGTCGCCGCCCACCCGTTGCGCGAGGACGGCCGACGGCTGCTCGCCCTCGCGCTCTACCGCACCGGACGGCAGGGCGAGGCGCTGGACACCCTCCGCCGGTCCCGCGAGGTGCTGCGGGCGGAACTCGGTGTCGACCCCGGCCATGCCCTGCGCCGACTGGAAACCGACATCCTCACCCAGTCGCCGGACCTCACCCCGCCGCCACCGCCCGCCCGGACCACCCCGTTCATCGGCCGCACGGACGAACTGGCCGAGCTGGAACGCGCCGCCCGGGCGGGTGGGCGGCTGGCGTTGATCTCCGGCACGGCGGGCGCGGGCAAGACGGCGCTGGCCGAGGAGCTGACCGGACGGCTCGCCACCGCAGGCTGGACGACCGCGTGGGGCACGTGCACCGAGGACGCCCCCGCCGCCTGGCCTTGGACCCGGATCGCGCACACCCTTAGCACAGAACAGAAATCGGGCACGCGGTTCGAACGACACCGCGCCATCGCCGCCGCCCTGGCCAAGGTGCCGCCACCGGTCCTGCTGGTCTTCGACGACCTGCACTGGGCCGACGAGGACACCCTCGCCCTGGTGACGTCACTGGCCGCCGACCCCGACGCCGGGCGCGTGACGATCGTCGCCACCTACCGCTCCACCGAGATCTCCGCCGCCCTGACCGAAGCCCTCGGCCGGGCCGCCCGCACCGAGCCGACCCGCGTCTACCTGGGCGGCCTGACCGAACCGCAGGTGCGGGACCTGGTCGAAGCCGTCACCGACCGCGAACCGACGGACGCCGACGTCCGCGCGATCCACACCCGCAGCGCCGGCAACCCGTTCTTCGTCCGCGAACTCGCCCGCCTGTGGGAGACCGACCCGGCCCTGAGCACCGTCCCCGCCGGCGTCCGCGACGTCATCCGCCACCGCCTCGCCCAGCTCACCGGGGCCACGCGGACGCACCTGCGCCAAGCGTCGGTCCTCGGCCAGGACGTCGACCTCGACGTGCTCGTCCCGCTCGCCGGCGACGAGGACGCGGTGCTGGACTCCGTCGAGTCGGCCCTGCTCGCGGGTTTCCTGGTCGAGCAGGACACCGAACGCCTGCGGTTCGCCCACGCACTCGTGCACGACACGCTCTACGACGACATCCCGCACGCCCGCCGAACCAGATGGCACGCCGCAGCCGCCGACGTCATCGAAGCCGTGCACCCGGACGACGTCGAAACCATCGCCCACCACCTGCTGCGCGCCGGCAACCGGGCAACCGCCACCCGCACCGCCCACTACACCCGTGCCGCCGCCGAACGGGCCGAACGCCGCTTCGCGCCACACCAGGCCGCGACGCTGTGGCGGGAAACCCTGGCCCGATCCGACCACGACCGCCTCCACGCCGTGACCGGCCTGGTCCGAACGCTCGCCGTGACCGGCGACCTGGCCCAAGCCCGCCGCTACCGGGCGGAAGCCGTCACCGAGGTCCACGACGACCCGGTACTGGCCGCCCGCACGATCGGATCGTTCGACGTACCCGCCATCTGGACCACCAACGACGACGAAGCCCTCTCCGCACGCCTCGCCGACGCCGCCGAACACGCCCTCGCCGCCCTCCCACCCGACCACCCGGCCGAACGCGCCCGCCTGCTGATCACCATCGCCATGGAACGCCGCGCCGACACCGGCCCCCGCGGCAGACAGGCAGCCCTGGAAGCCGAAGCCATCGCCCGCGACCTGGATGACGACCCGTCATTGCTGGCAATGGCACTCAACGGCAAGTTCCTGCAGACCTACCACCGAGCCGGCCTCGCCCCCGCCCGAGCCCGTATCGGCACGGAACTGCTCGACCTCGCCACCCACCACGGCCTGGTGACCTTCGAAGTCCTCGCCCACCTGATCAACCTCCAAGCCTCCGCCGCCCTCGCCGACCTCCCCACCGCCGACCACCACGCCACCGCCGCCGACGCCCTCGCCGACCGCCACAACCTCCCACTGGTCGGCGTCTTCACCAGCTGGTACGCCGCCCTGCGCCTGGCCATCACGGGCCAACGCGACCAAGCCAGAACCGCCTACCACACCGCCGCCTCCCGCCTCACCGGCACCGGGATGCCCGGCCTGGAAAACGGACTCCTCCCACTGGCCCTGCTCAGCCTCGGCGACCTACCGGACGCCGACTTCGGCCCCTACGAACCCTGGGCACGACCAGTCATCCTCCTCGCCCAAGGCAACCGCACCGCCGCCCTCCAGGCCACCATCCCCGACTCACCACACGACCTGCTCTTCGAAGCCAGAACGTGCCTGCACGCCAAACTCGCCATCGAAGCAAACGACCAACCAACCATGTCCCGCCTCTACAACCAACTACTCCCCGCCGCCCAAGAACTGGCCGGCGCCGCCAGCGGCCTCATCACCTTCGGCCCAACCTCCAACCACCTCGCCACCCTCGCAACCGCCCTCGGACGCCACAAAGAAGCCGCCGAACACCGCCGCCACGCACAGAAATCGCCGCATTGACCCGCGCCTTATAAAATGGCCCCATCGGACCCGCAGCTAATCCGCAAAAGGCCCGATTTTACATGGGGTTCGGGTGCTTTAGGCTGGTCGAAGCCGGGCAGGCTTGGCGGGCGCTTTATCCGCCAGGCCTGCCCGGCTTTGGCCTGCCTAAAGCACCCGTAAGGGGCCCCATGTCAAATCGAGCCTGACCCAACTGTCGAGCCGATCTCAAGCTTGTCCACTCGGCGTCACCAACCCGGTCTCATACGCCACAACCACCGCCTGCACCCGATCCCGCAACCCGAGCTTGGCCAGAATCCGCGCCACGTGCGTCTTCACTGTCGCCTCCGACAAGTGCAACTCACCGGCCAGTTCCGCATTGCTCAACCCCCGCGCCAACAACCCGAGGACCTCCAACTCGCGCGGTGTCAACGCCGCCAGATCACGGTGCCGTGCCGCCGTCCCCGGCCCGCGGTCCGCGAACCTCTCCACCAGCCGACGAGTGATGGCGGGCGCCAGCAACGCGTCACCGGAGCGGACCATCCGCACCGCCGCGACCAAGTGCTCCGGCGTCACGTCCTTGAGCAGGAACCCGCTCGCACCGGCCGACAACGCCGCGTACACGTAGTGGTCGAGGTCGAACGTGGTCAGGATGATCACCTGCGGCTCGGACTCGCCCCCGTTCAAGATCCGCCGCGTGGCCTCCAATCCGTCCAGCTCCGGCATCCGGATGTCCATCAGCACCACGTCCGGCACCGTCCGCCGCACCGCCTCCACGGCCTCCAGGCCGTTGGTGGCCTCACCGACCACGTCGATGCCGTCCGCGGTGAGGATCATCCGGAAACCGGTGCGCACCAGCACCTGGTCGTCCGCGACCACCACCCGCAGATTCCCGCTCACCGTGCCTCCACCGGAATCCACGCCGCCACCCGATACCCGCCACCGTCCCGCGCCCGAGCGTCCAACGTCCCACCGTAAACAGCCAAACGTTCCCGCAACCCGATCAACCCGTGCCCATTCCCCACAGCCGCACCAGGCCCGGGTTCACCACCGGTATCGACCACCTCCACCCGCAAGGAATCCACGCCGTACTCCACCATCACCACCACCGACCCCCCGGACGCGTGCTTGACCGCGTTCGTCACCCCCTCCTGCACCACCCGGTACGCGGCCAGCTCGACCCCGGACGGCAACGGCCGCGACTGCCCCCTCACCAGCGACTCAACCCGCACACCGGTGTCCCGCACCCGCGCCACCAACGCCTCCACCTGCGCCAGCCCCGGCTGCGGCGCGAGGTCGGCCGGTTCGGGACCGTCCATCGTCAGCAACCCCATGACGTGCCGCAACTCCGTCATCGCCGCCCGTCCACCCGCCTCGACCGCCAACAACGCCTCCTGCGCCTGATCCGGCGATACCGCCATCACCTTCCGCGCCGCACCCGCCTGGATCGTCATCACGCTCACGTGGTGCGTCACCACGTCGTGCAGCTCGCGCGCGATGCGGGCCCGCTCGTGCTCGACCGCCCGCCGCAACGCCTCCGCCTGCTCCCGCTCCAGCGCCGACACCTGCGCCAGGCCCTCGTCCGTCCGCACCTTCCACGTGCGCAAGCCGTTCGCCGCCACGATCAGCGGCACCAGCACCAGCAGCGGCACGTATTGGTTCGGCACCACCGGCAGCTCCGAGTCCCGGAACACGCCCACCGCCAGCACCGTCACCGCCAGGCTCGCCAACGCGGGCGGCCGGTGCGGGCTGTACGCGGCGGCCGAGTAGGCGGCGACGACGCACGCGTAGAACGTGAGCCCGGGCGTGTCCGACGGCGTCACCACCGTCGCGTACAGCACGACCCACAGCACCGCCAACGGATAACGGCGCCGCAGCACCAACGCCACCGCCGCCACCACCGCGACGAGCACCGCGCCGAACATCTCTCCCGGTTCCGGAGGCGGCGGCATGGGCGGCGGCACGGGCCCGATCAGCCCACCGACCACCACACGCGACGGCACGTCCTGCGAGTCGAGCGCGTACCGCACCGAAGCGACGCCGATGACCAGCGCCAACACCACGTCGAACACGTAGTTGCGCACGGTCGGCCGCGGCAGCGGACCGGTCGGCAGCACCACCAGGGTGGCCCAGGCCCGCAGTCGGTCCACCACCGCGTTCGTCACCCGGCCATTCTCACCGACCGACCACCCACCGGACATCCACCCGGACGACCACACCGCCCGCACCGCTCGACTACATCGCGGGGATGACGCCGCACGGACCTCATCCCGGCGGGCTACCGGAAATGCCCCGGCCGACCGACGCGCCCGGATCGGCGCCGCTCCTAGCGTCCACCGGGCCACAGCGAGGACGAATCCAGGGGAGCCGACCATGACCACGCCGGTGATCGAACTGCGTGACGTGAGCCGCGGGTACGACGACGGGCCACCGGCGTTGAGCGACGTGACGCTGACCGTGCGGGCAGGTGAAGCGGTAGCCGTGCTCGGTCCGTCCGGCAGCGGCAAGTCCACGCTGCTCAACCTGATCGCGGGCCTCGACCGGCCCGACACCGGCACGGTCACCGTGGCCGGCGTGCGGGTGGACGAACTCGGCGAGGCCGCGTCCGCGCGCCACCGGCGAGCCCGCGTCGGCATGGTCTTCCAGTTCTTCAACCTGCTGGACGACCTGACCGTGGCCGACAACGTCGTCCTGCCCGCGCAGCTCGCGGGCATGGCGCGCGGTGAGGCGGCCAGGCGCGCGGCGGAACTGCTCGACCAGCTCGGCGTCGCCCGCCACGCCCGCACCTACCCGGGACGGCTGTCGGGCGGCGAACGGCAACGCGTCGCCGTCGCCAGAGCGTTGATGAACCGGCCCGCGCTGCTGCTGGCCGACGAACCGACCGGCGCGCTGGACACCGCGTCCGGCGAGGACGTCAGCACGCTGCTCACCGAGCTGAACGCCGAGGGCCAGACGCTCGTCGTCGTCACGCACGACCTCGCGCTGGCCCGGTCGTGCACCCGCCGCACCATCCAGCTGGTCGACGGCCGGATCGCGGGCGACGTGTCCGCGGAGCCGACCCGATGAGCGCGCTGAGCCGGGTCGTGCGCTCGGGCGTGGCACGTCGCCGGGTGCAGACCGTCGTGATCGGGCTGGCCACCACGATGGCCGTGACGTCGTCCGTGCTCGGCGGGTCGCTGCTGGTGGCGTCCAGCGCGCCGTTCGACGACGCGTTCGCCGAACAGCGCGGCGCGCACCTGTCCGCCGTGTTCGACGCGGGCAAGGCGACGCCGGAGCAGCTGTCGGTGCCCGTCGACGGCGTCACCGCGTCGGCCGGGTCGTTCCCGCTCACGACGATCACCCCGAGCGACAACCAGCCTGGTGACCGGGCGCCGCTGACCGTCGTGGGCCGGACCGAACCCAGCGGCGCCGCGGTGGACGCGGTGACGTTGACCGAGGGGGAGTGGGCCGACGAGCCGGGCGAACTCGTCGTGTCCGCCGACGGACCGCACGCGCACTCGCCGACCGGCTCCGCGATCGGCCGCAGGATCACCCTCACCGACGGCTCGACCTTGACCGTGGTCGGCCTGGCCCGCTCGGTCAGCCGCACCGCCGACGGCTGGGTGCCGCCGTCCTGGATCACCGCACCCGAGGCCTACCAGGTGCTGTACCGCTTCACCGCCGCGGAGCCCGTCGACGCGGGCCGTGCGGCCGTGATCGCGGCGGTGCCCGCGGACGCGATGACCGGCTCGCAGTCGTGGCTGGTGCTCAAGAAGGCGGCCGACCGCAGCGTCGCGGTGTTCGTGCCGTTCCTCGTCGCGTTCGGCGCGTTGGGGCTGGTCATGTCGTTGCTCGTGGTCGGCAACGTGGTCGCGGGCGCGGTCGGCGCGGGAACCCGGCGCATCGGCATCCTCAAGGCCCTCGGCTTCACCCCGGCCCAGGTCGTGTGGGCGTACATGGCGCAGGCCCTGATCCCCGCGGCGGTCGGCACCGCGATCGGTGTGGTCGCGGGCAACCTGCTGGCCATCCCGGTGCTGGCCGAGACCGAGGACGTCTACGGCGCGGTGACGTTGACCGTGGCGCCCTGGGTGAACGTCGTCGTGGCAGTCGGCGCGCTCGCACTGGTCTCCGCAACGGCGTGGGTGACCGCGCTGCGGGCCGGACGGTTGCGCACGGTGGACGCCATCGCCGTCGGCCGCACCCCACGACCCGGCCGCGGCCGGTGGGCGGCCCGGCTGACCGCACGCCTGCCCGTGCCGCGACCGGTCGGCCTCGGCCTGGCCCGCCCGTTCGCTCGGCCCGCCCGTGCGGCGGCGATGGCCGCGGCGGTGCTCTTCGGCGCCACGGCGGTCACGTTCGCGGTCGGCTTGGCGTCCTCGCTCAACCAGGTCCAGATCGCCCGCGACCACGACTCGGCCGACGTGACCATCGGCGTGTCCGACCCCGGTCCGCAGCCAGGCTCCCGACCCGGCGGGCGTCCTGCCGATCCTCCCGATCCGGCCGCTGTTTCGGACGTCATCGCCGCCCAAGCCGGGACGCGGGCCCACTACCGCACCGGCCGCACGCAGGTCACCGTCACCGGCGTGGCCGGTACGACCACCGTCGTGTCGTTCACCGGGGACGCCACCTGGGACGGCTACCAGCTGGTGTCCGGGCGGTGGTTCACGCAACCGGGCGAAGCCGTCGCACCCACACCGTTCCTCACCGCCACCGGCACGAAGGTCGGCGACACCGTGACGCTGGACGACGGCGGGAAGACCGTCACCGTGCGGATCGTCGGCGACGTGTTCGAGATGGGCAACGACGGCATGGTGGTGCTGACCGACGCGGCCACGCTCACCGCCACCAACGACGCCACCCACCACATCGCGGTGCGGCCCGGCACCGACGTCACCGCGTACATCGACAGCTTGAACGCCGCCCTGGCACCGCTCGGCGTCACCGCGCGACCCGGCCGGTCCGGTCAGGCCAGCGACACGATCATCCTGATCAACAGCCTGACCGCGACGCTCACCCTGATGCTCGTCGCGGTGGCCGCCATGGGCGTGCTGAACGCCGTCGTGCTCGACACCCGTGATCGGATCCGGGACCTGGGCGTCCACAAAGCACTCGGCATGACGCCACGGCAGACCATCGCGATGGTCATCGCCTCGGTGGTGGTGATCGGCGTGGTCGGCGGTGCGGTCGGCGTGCCCGTCGGGGTCGCGCTGCACGGCGCGGTCCTGCCGGCGATGGAGGAGAGCGCCGGGATCGGCCTGCCCGCGTCGGCCTACGCCGTGCACTCCTTGCCGGAGCTGGTCCTGCTCGGCATCGGCGGCCTGCTGATCGCGATCGTCGGGGCGTCGCTGCCGGCTACCTGGGCGGCGAGGACGTCGACGTCGACAGCGTTGCGGACCGAATAGGACGGAGGGTCGGCACCAAGGCGAGGGCGGGGACGAGCAGCAGCGGCACGACCAGCAGGGCGCGCAGGACACCGACCTGGTCGCCGAGGAAGCCGACCACCGGCGGACCGGCCAGGAACGCGGTGTACCCGATCACCGCGACCACGCTGACCCGTGCCGCCGCACGGCTCTCCTCGTCCGCCGCCGCGCTCATGCCGACCGGGAAGCCGAGCGCCGTGCCCAGGCCCCACAGCGCCACCCCGCCCACCGCCACCGCGGGCTCACCGCCCAGCACCGCCAACGCCGCACCGGCGATCGCCAACAGCATCGTGCCCACCAGCACCGGTACCCGTCCCCAGCGGTCGAGCGCCACCGTGCCCAGGAGTCGGCCGAGCGTCATCGTGGTCACGAACACGCCGAACACCACCGCGCCCGCCGCGGGCCCGAACCCGTACCCGTCCACGAACGCCACCGCGAGCCAGTCGTTCGCGGTGCCCTCGGTGAACGCCAGCACCAGGACCAGCAACCCGATCAGCAAGGTTCGCGGCTCCCGCCAGGCGGCCAGGACACCGCTCTTCGCCCCGGCCGGGTGCCCGCCGCCGTACCGGAAAGGCCGTGCGGCGAGGACCGTGCCGGCCGAGGTGATCGCGGCGACGACCGTCAGGTGCGCCGCGACCGGCACGGTCACCGACGCTGCCGCGGCCGCCAACCCGGCGGCGACCACCGTGCCCAAGCTCCAGACCGCGTGGAACCGCGGCATGACGGTCCGCCCGACGACCCGTTCGACGGCCGCCGCTTCGACGTTCATGGCCACGTTGCAGGTGCCCGACCCGTACCCCAGGAGGAACAGTCCGATCCCGGTCGCGGTCGCTGACGGCCAGACGCCGACCGCCGCGCCCGCGACGACCAGCCCACCCGCGACTCCGGCGGTGGCCACGCACACCGTGCGCCGCGGGCCGAGCCGGTGGGTCACCTCACCGGCCGTGAGCATCGCCAACGTCGCCCCGGCCGACATGGCCAGCAGCAGCAGGCCCAGGGCGCCTGGGCCGAGCTGCAACGCGTCCCGGGCGGCGGGGACGCGGGCGAACCAGGACGCCACCGCCACCCCGTTCAGCCCGAAAGTCACCGCGACCCCTACCGCCGTGCCGCGAACCTCGGTGGTCGACATCCGGCCACCCCCCATCTCCCGACGTCACCGGTGACCTCACCCATGGAAGCGCTTCCACCGCAAGGCCTGTTCGGCGCGGGGCCCGGCTTGGCACACTGACCGCCGTGGTCAGGCAGCGGCATGAGTCGACGGCGACCTTGGCGGACGTGGCCCGCCGAGCCGGCGTGTCGATGGCGACCGCGTCCCGTGCCTTGAGCCCGCGCGGTTCAGCCTCCGACTCCACCCGCCTGCGCGTCGCCGCGGCCGCACGCGAACTGGGCTACCTCCCCAACCCCGCCGCCCGTGCCCTCGCGACCCGCACCGGCACCCGCATCGCCGTCGTCGTCGGCGGCCACACGGCGCACGTGCTCAACGACCCTTACGTCGCCCGTGTCGCCGCCGCCACTGCCTCCGTCGCAGCGTCCCGCGATGTCGGCGTTTCCCTGCACTGGCTGCCCCTGCACGACCCCGGCGGACTGGGCCGGCTGACCGAGAACCGTGACGTCGGCGGCATCATCGTGGTCAACCCGACCGAACCGGCCCTCGCCACCGTCCCCCGTTCCGCCCGCGGCCGGGTCGCCGCGATCGGCATCGGCTCCCGCGACGTGCCGTCCTTCGACGTGGACAACGCCACCGGCACCACCAACGTCCTCGAACACCTGCTCGCCACGGGCCGCCGCCGAATCGCCATGATCACCGGCCCCGACTGGCTCCCGTGCACAAGACGTGCCCTGACCGCCTACCACCGCGCCACCGAAGCCGCAGGCACCCCACCCCGCCTGGTCCCCGGCGACTTCACCGCCACCCGAGGCCACCACGCCACCACCGAAATCCTGACCCGCTGGCCGGACACGGACGCCATATTCGCCCTTGGCGACCTCTCCGCCCTAGGCGCACTCGACGCCCTCAGGCACCGCGGTGTCGACGTGCCGGGCGACATCGCCATCGCAGGCTTCGACGACCTCCCCTACGCCACCCTGAGCCACCCACCCCTGACCACCACCACGAACCCAGTCGAACCGATCACCACCGCCGCCGCCACCACCCTGCTGGACCGCCAAACCGCACCCCCACTGACCCTCTACCCCTCCACCTTGATCCCACGCGCCTCCACCTGACCACCTCCAACCCGACCCACCCCACCACCGCTGCTCCCGCAACGCTCCCCAGCTCCCCGCCAGCCACACGCGCTGCCGATCCCAGGCGAGTGTCCAGCGGGTCCGTCGACGTCTGCCGCGCCTACGCCCGGCCCGCTGCGGGCGCCTGCACGGCGGGTCGCCGGTGTCCACGTCCCACGGCCCTGGTGCTCGCCGAGTCCGGTGGTCGGCTTCCGGTGGTCGGCTTCCGTCGATCGCGGGGCGGCGGGGGTGGGCGGCGGGGGTTGGAGGCGGGGGTTGGAGGCTGGGGGCGGGGGTTGGTTGCCGGCCTCGTTGTTTCAACCGACGTTCGAGGGGATTGGAAACGGTGTTACCGGTTCTACTCGGGTTGAGGTTCACTCGTTCGTGGAGGTGGTCGGTGGGGAAAGCGCTGGTCAGAGCAGGTTAGCGTGGTTCGGGTTGGTTGGCGAATGCGGTGTGGCGGCGGTCTACTGCGACGGCGGCCATCAGGACGCAGCCGAGCATCGGCACGACGAGCGGTGGGAGTTGCCAGGTCACGATCAGCAGGACGGCGAGGGACATGACCAGGAGCAGGGAGCCGGTGAAGTCCGCGGCCGAACGGCGGGAAGCGTCACGCAGCACGGACGGCCACCGCACGCCCGGCGCCCACAACGCCGCCACCCGCAGCACGACCACGGCCAAACCCACCGCCGCCACCCCGCACACGACCGCCACGAACCCGCCACCGGCGACCCGCGTCCGCAAGAACACGACGTCCACCACCAGCACCGCGAACCCGACCACCACCCCGAGCGACACCGCCCACCCACCGGGCAGCGCGACCCGCACCCGCTCGAAGAACGCCCGCACCGAAGTGGTCTCCCCGTCCACGTGAGCCTTGATGTGCGCGCACCCGGCCGCCAGCGCCGGCACCAACGTCACCACCGGCAGGGCCGCCAGCAGCACCAGCAACCCCGCCGTCAGGCACTCGCCGAACAGCGCGAACCCCGCCGCGAACCGCTTCACGCACTCACCCCTTCAACCCCGACGTCGACACGCCCTCCACCAGGAACCGCTGGAAGAACAGGAAGAACAGGATCACCGGCACCAGCGCCAGCATCGACATCGCCATCAGCGCACCGAAGTCCGACCCGGTCGACTCGTCGATGAACAACTGCAGCGCCAACGGCAACGGGTACTTGTCCGGCGTGCTCAGGTAGATCAACGGCCCGAAGAAGTCGTTCCAGCTCCAGATGAACGTGAAGATCGCCGTGGTGATGAGCGCCGGCCTGCACAGCGGCACGATGATGTGCCAGAACACCGTCCAGTGCCCCGCACCGTCGATCTTCGCCGACTCGTCCAGCTCACGCGGCAGCTGCCGGATGAACTGCACGATCAGGAACACGAAGAACGCCTCCGACGCCAGGAACTTGCCCGCCAGCAACGGCACGTACGTGTCGACCAGGTCCAGGTTCTGGAACACCACGTACTGCGGGATGATCAGCACGTGGAACGGCAGCAGCAGCGTCGCGATCATGATCGCGAACAGCGCCGTCCGCCCCCGGAACCGCAGCCGGGCGAACGCGTACCCCGCCAGCGCCGACGACGCGACCGTGCCGACCACCGACAGCACCGCAAGCACGGCCGAGTTCCAGAAGAACCGGCCGACCCCGACGCCGACGACACCCTCGAACACCCGCTCGTAGTTGGCGAACGTCGGCTCCGTCGGCAACAGCTGCAAACTGCCGAGGATCGCCTCGGACGGCTTGAACGTCGCCGCCGCCACCCACACGATCGGGTACAGCACGATCGCGAGCAGCGCGAGCACGCCGACGTGCCACGCCACCCGCCTCAACGTCAGCGTCATCGCTTGTCCCCCGAGTCCCCGGAGTAGAAGACCCACCCCCGTGCGGTGCGGAACAGGAACACGGTGACCAGGCCGACGCCGAGCAGCAGCATCCACGCCATCGCCGACGCGTAACCCATGCGGTAGTCACCGAAACCCCGGTCGAACAGGTAGATCGTGTAGAACAGCGTGCTGCCGGCCGGCTGCCCGTTCGGCCCGCCCACCACGTACGCCGACGTGAACACCTGGAACGCGTTGATCGTCTCCAGCAGCAGGTTGAAGAACAGCACCGGCGAGATCATCGGCAGCGTGATCGACCAGAACCGCCGCGCGCGGCCCGCGCCGTCGACCTCGGCCGCCTCGTACAGCTCCCGCGGCACCTGCTTCAGTCCGGCCAGGAAGATCACCATCGGCGCGCCGAGCTGCCACGTCGCCAGCAGCACCAGCATCATCAGCGAGAAGTCCGGGTTGCCCGCCCAGCCGCCGGTGTCGATGCCGAACTTGAGCAGCACCTGGTCGACGACCGAGTCGTCGCTGAACATCATCTTCCACACGATCGCCACGCCGACGCTGCCGCCGATCAGCGACGGCCCGTAGAACGCCGCCCGGTAGAACCCCTGGCCCGCGCGCTTGCTGTTGAGCAGCATCGCCACGGCCAGGGCGGCGGCCAGCTTGATCGGCACGGCCAGCGCCACGTAGATCGCGGTGACCTCGACCGAGCGCAGCCACCGCGCGTCGGTGAACATCCGCTGGTAGTTCTCCAGCCCGATCCACGTGGGCGCGTTGAACAGGTCGTAATCGGTGAACGAGAGGTAGAGCGAGGTCACCATCGGCCCGAGGGTCAGCAGGACGATCCCGATGATCCACGGTGACAGGAACAGATAGCCCGCCAGCCCGTCACCGGACCGGCGGGCCCGCTTGCGCGGACCCGCTTCCCCGGCCGGAGCGACCTCGGCGCGCCGGTCCGGCGCGATCGTCGCCCGGCTCACGACCCGAGGGTCTCTTCCGCCTCGGTGAAGAACTGGTCGACGGCCTCGTCCGGGGTGATCCGGCCGTACTGCAGTTCCTCGGTGATCCGGATGAACGCCTGCTCCAGCGTGCCCGCGCCCTTCGGCGGCGCCGGGGGCGTCTTGCCGAACTTGTCCTTCAGCCCGTCCTCGTACGCCGCCACGGCCGCCAGCGGTCCTTCGAGCTGCGCGGCGGCGCGCTGCGCGTTCGTCGGCGGCAGGCCGCGGTTGGCGCCGAAGATCTTGCCGACCTCCGGGTCGTTGACCATGAACGACACCAGCTTGGCCGCCGCCGCCGGGTGCTCGGTCTTCTGCGACACGCTCAGCAGCATCGACGGCTTGAGGTACTGGCCGGACGTGCCCGCCTTGTCGGTCGGCACGGGACCCAGCTTCAGGCCGGGGCTGGACTTGGCGTAGCGGGACATGAAGTTGTCCCAGCCGAGGTCACCGGCGACCAGGTTCTGCTCCAGCGCGAACGCGGGCTTGATCTGCACGCCCTTCTCGATCGGCAGCACGGTCTTGCCGTCCGCCAGCGCCTTGCCCTCCTCCATGAACTTCTTCAGCCGCGCCTTGTCGAAGCCGAGCTTGCCGTCCTCGGTGTAGAGCAGCCCGCCCTCCTGCCGCAGCTGCAGCTCCAGGTTGTAGTAGCTGCCGACGTAGTTGCCGCCGCCGGAGACGCCGGTCTTCTCCGCGATCGCCTTCATCGCGTCGCGGTAGTCGTCCCAGGTCCAGCCTTCCTTCGGCTCCTCGACGCCCGCCTGCGCGAACAGCGCCGGGTTGTAGATGTAACCCCAGGTGTTGCCGCCGGTCGGCACGCCGTACAGCTTGCCGTCGATCTCGCCCGCGCCCTTGAGGCCGGTGAGCAGGTCCCCGAGTTCGAGGTTCTTGCCCTCCTGCTTCTTCAGGTCGTAGAGCGCGTTGCGGTCGGCGTACTCGCGGATGTACGCGAAGTCCATCTGCAGCACGTCGGGCGCGTTGCCGCCCGCGGTCTCGGTGGCCATCTTCTGCCAGTACGCCTCGAACTCCTGGAAGCTCGGCGTCACCTTGATCTCGGGGTTCTTGCTCTGGAAGAGGTCGATCGCCTTCTGCATCAGCTCGGCGCGCTCGGCGTTCCCCCACCACGAGAAACGCAGCGTGGCGGGTCCGGCCTGGGTCTCGTCGCCGCCGCCACCGCTGCCGCCACAGGCAACGGCCAGCAGCGCCACCATCGACGTCGCCAGGACTCTGAAACGTTTCAGTGCACCCATTCGGATCCTCCGGTCTCGACCGCTTCCAGACGCGATGCGCGGTGCGGCATGGAAAGCGCTTTCCGGGAGGCTACGAGCACGTTGCGCCAACGTCAATGCCCACTTTGGAAGCGGTGCGGCCGCTCCCGACCGCCGCGAACGGCGGTGGCCGGGAGCGGGCGCGGACGCGTGCTCATCGGACCCACGACGACCCCGCGGGGTCGAACGCGAGCCGGGTGATGACGAGTCGGAGCGCACCGTCGTCACCGTAGTGGCGGTGACCGGAGATGTCGCGGGCCGAGTCCGGGAACGTGGTCAGCCCAGGGTGCGGCCGAGGAAGCCGCGGAGGTAGCCCGCGATGGTGTCGAGCTGGTCCTCCAACGCGAAATGACCCGCGTCGAGCAGGTGGATCTCGGCGTCGGGCAGGTCGCGGCGGTAGGCCAGCGCGCCGTCCGGGCCGAAGATCTCGTCGTGCCGACCCCACACCGCGAGCAGCGGCACCCGCGTGTCGCGGAAGTACTGTTGGAACGCCGGGTAGGCGTCGAGGTTGTTGCGGTAGTCGCGGAACAGCGCCGGCTGCACCTCGGCGTTGCCGGGCCGGTCGAGCAGGGCCTGGTCGTGCGCCCACGTGTCGGGGCTGATCAGGCTCGGGTCCTTGACGCCGTGGGTGTACTGCCAGCGGGTGGCGTCGGGGGAGAGCAGCGCCCGCACCGCCGGTTCGGTGTCGGGTCCGGGGTTGGTGGCGTAGGCGAACAGCGGCTTCCAGAACGGGGTGAAGCCCTCGGTGTAGGCGTTGCCGGACTGCGTGATGATCGCGGTGACGCGCTCGGGGTGGCGTGACGCGATCTTGAGGCCGATGGGCGCGCCGTAGTCCTGGATGTACAAGGCGTGCCGCCGCACCCCGAGGTGGTCCAGCAGGCCGAGGGTGATGTCGGTGAGCGCGTCGAACGTGTAGTCGAACTCGTCGACGGACGGCGCGGAGCTGTGCCCGAACCCGATGTGGTCCGGCGCGATCACGCGGTAGCGGTCGGCCAGTCGTGGGATCAGCTCGCGGAACATGTGCGAGCTGGTCGGGAAACCGTGCAGCAGCACCACGGCGGGGGCCTCGGCGTGCCCGGCCTCCCGGTAGAACACCCGCTGCCCGTCGATGTCGGCGTACCGGTACGAGGTCATCGGCTTCTCCTGATCGGTGATCTAACTGTTCTAGCGTGTTTGAACAGTTAGGTGACGCGATCAGGTAAGCAGGCTCGTGTTAACCTGTCAAGCAACTCTCGACGGTTAGGTGCGGAGGTGTGCGGGCGTGCTCGGTGCCGATGACGCCGTGACCGGCGCGCTGCTGGTCCGGGGCTGGCCCGCGCGTCCGCTGGTGGACCAACCCCTGGGCATCGACCTGCTCAACACGCGGTACCTGATCGGTGGTGCCGCCTACGACCTGCTCGACCACGACGACCTGACCGAGGCGTGGCTCGCGGACCGGGAACTCGCCTCCGCCCGGCCCGTGCCCCGGCAGCCGTTGCGCGAGGCGCGGGACGCGGTGGCCGCGGTGATCGCGGATCCCGCCGACCACGCCGCCCTCAACGCCCTGCTGGAGCACGGCCGGCTGCGGCTGGCGGTCGACGGGCGCGGCCGGGTCGAGCACGACGACGTGGCCGACCCCCGGTGGCGTGCGGCGTGGGCGTGCCTGCGGGACTTCGTCGCGGTGCGCGAGGCGGCGCCGGACCGCGTCCGCAAGTGCGCGAACCCGGAGTGCGTCCTGCACTTCCTGGACGTCTCGCGCACCGGCAGGCGGCTGTGGTGCTCGATGACCGCCTGCGGTAACCGGCTGAAGGCCCGCAGGCACCACAGCCGGGTCCGCGGCACCTCGTGACCGGGTTGGCGTCAACCGGCGGCCGACGGGGTATGGCAAGGCCATGACGCACCAGGAACCGCTCGACCTCGGCATGACCGAGCTGTCGCCCGAGGAGGAGGAGCGCATCAGGCGCGAGCACGACCTCGACCGACCGGAGGTGTTCGACCGGCGCAACGACGTCGACCGCCGGGCGCGGACCAGGGCCGACCTGCTGCCCGAGGAACTCGGCCCGGGCAGTGCCGACCCGGAGGCGCAGGCACGCGAGGTGCTGCGCGACTCCGACGTGCGGACCGAGGTCCCGGAGTCCGCGCCCGACACGATGGTGGAACGGCGCGAGTCCGGCGCGTGACCGGGCTCGGTCGCTCAAAGTGCTCACTCGGTGAGCACTTTGTCCCGGCACCATGGGGTCATGAACGCGCTCACCGACACCGGGACCCTCGCCTTCGCGGACGCCGCCGAGTGGGAGTCCTGGCTGGCCGAGCACCACGGCTCGGCGACCGAGGTCTGGATCAGGATCGCCAAGAAGGGGTCGGGCCGGACGTCGGTCACGATCACCGAAGCGCTCGACGTCGCCCTCTGCTACGGCTGGATCGACAGCCACCGCAAGGCCCTCGACGAGAACTGGTACCTGCAGCGGTATTCGCCGCGCCGGCCGACCAGCTCGTGGTCGCGGATCAACGTCGGGAAGGTCGAGGCGCTGATCGCCGCCGGGCGGATGCGGGAGCCGGGGCTCGCCGCGTTCCGGCCGTAGGTCGGTCGGAGCAGAGCGCGGAGCGATTGGTGGTCGGGTGGGGTGTGGTGGACGCCGGGTGGGCGGACGGGGGGAGAGTCGCGTCCGTCCACCCGGCAAGTTCGGTGCCGGGGAAGGTAGCGCATTGTTATCGCTAACACCAGAGGTGTTCGGCGATTGTGGTGTTCGGTGGTTGCCCTCCAGTGCGAAGGTCAAGTCCGAGTGGCGCGGCCGAGGGCGGTTCTTCAAGCGTCTTGCAAGTAGGTCTTGAGGCTGGTGGACCTGCGCTGTTAGCGTTAACAGCCGCATTCCGACGCCACGATGGAGTGGAACCGATGGACAGTGCCGTTCCCCGGTCGAGAGCCCGCAGGCTGGCGGTGGCCGCAGTGGTGGCCGTGACCGCGCTCGCGGGCCTGGTGGTGACTCCCGCCGCGCAAGCCTCACCCGCCGTGCAGTACACGAACCCGATCGCGAACCAGCGGGCGGACCCGCACATCTTCAAGCACACCGACGGCTACTACTACTTCACCGCGACCGCCCCGGAGTACGACCGGATCGTGCTGCGCCGCGCGACCACGATCCAGGGCCTGGCCACCGCGCCGGAGTCGGTGATCTGGCGCAGGCACTCGTCGGGTGAGATGGGCGCGCACATCTGGGCGCCGGAGATCCACTTCGTCAACGGCAGGTGGTACGTCTACTTCGCCGCCGGGCGGACCGACGACGTCTGGCGCATCCGGCCCTACGTGCTGGAGAACAGCAGCGCCAACCCGCTGACCGGAACGTGGGTCGAGCGCGGCCGCGTCAACGTCCCGTGGGACACGTTCTCCCTGGACATGTCGACCTTCGTGGTCAACGGCGTGCGCTACCTGACGTGGGCGCAGGCCGAGCCGGGCATCGCCACGAACTCGAACGTCTACCTGGCCCGGATGGGCGCCAACCCGTGGACGATCACCGGCCCGACCGCCCGGCTGACCGTTCCGACCCTGGCCTGGGAGACCCGCGGCGGCGTGAAGGTCGCCGAGGGACCCACGGTGATCCAGCGCAACGGCCGGGTGTTCATGACCTACTCGGCCAGCGCCACCGACGCGAACTACTGCCTGGGCATGCTGACCGCGTCGGCTTCGGCGGACCTGCTCAACCCGGCGTCGTGGACGAAGAGCCAGAACCCGGTGTTCGAGAGCAACGCGGCCACCGGGCAGTACGGTCCGGGGCACAACTCGTTCACGGTCTCCGAGGACGGCCAGAGCGACATCCTGGTCTACCACGACCGCAACTACCGCGACATCTCCGGCGACCCGCTGCGCGACCCGAACCGCCGCACCCGCGTGCAGAAGGTGTACTGGAACGCCGACGGCACGCCGAACTTCGGCATCCCGGTGGCCGACGGCGTCACGCCCGTGCGGCTCAAGTCGTACAACTACCCGGACCGGTTCGTCCGGCACTGGGAGTACCGGGGCCGCGTCGAGGCGAACGTCAACCCGCTGGCCGACTCGCAGTTCCGGATCGTCACGGGGCTGAACGGCTCGGGCACGGTGTCGTTGGAGTCGACCAACTTCCCCGGCTACTACCTGCGGCACCGCAACTACGAGATGTGGGTCGAGCGCAACGACGGCAGCGCCGTCTTCCGGGCCGACGCGTCGTTCTTCCGCCGCGCGGGCCTGGCCTCGGGTTCCGGGGTGTCGTTCGAGTCGCAGAACTTCCCCGGCCGGTACATCCGCCACAACGGCACGAACATCAACCTGACGACCACGCCCGATTCCGTCGCACGAGCCGACGCCACGTTCATCCTGGAGTGACTTCAGTGCTGCGCTACCCCCTGATCCACCCGCCGCTGCTGCACGCGCTCGCCGTGGCGGGGCACGGGTCGAAGGTCCTCATCGCGGACTCCAACTACGCGCACCGGACCAACGTCCACCACCGGGCCGAGGTGATCCACCTCAACCTGCGGCCCGGTCTCGTCACGGTCGACGAGGTGCTGGTGCCGGTGCTGTCGGCGATCCCGGTGGAGGCCGTGCACACCATGCGGCCGGACGACCTCAGCACGCCGGAGGTGTGGTCCGACTACGAAGGGATCCTCGGTCCGGAGTTGCCGTTGCAGCCGTTGGCGCGGCAGGACTTCTACGCGGCTTGCCGTGCGCCGGAACTGGCGGTGTGCGTGGCGACCGGTGATGGTCGGCTCTATGCGAACCTGTTGCTGACGGTCGGTTTCGTCGCCTGATCTCCGGCCCGTGCGCGCCGGCGTGCGTGCGGGTCGGGGACCGGACCTGGCGTGGTTCGTCGGGTCGGTCCCGCGTGTCCTACGTCCAGAACGCGTGTGTCCTACGTTCAGAGCACCTGAGTTCAACGTTCGGGTCGGGGCGCTGGGCCTCAGCTGAGTGGGCTGTGGAGGATCGCGGCGTAGCCGTCTGGGCCGATGGCGACGCAACGTCGTTCGTGCGGGCCCGTGCTGATGTCGCCCACCTGGAAGCCGAGGGCTTGGGCGCGGGCGCGGGCCTCGTCCAGGTCCGGCACCTTGACCAGTACGGCTGGGCCGTCGTGGACCCGGTCGGCGCCGGACAGGGCGAGGCGCCCGGCCGCCAGGTCGAACTGGGCCCAGCGGTCGCCATCGACGAAGGTTGGCGCCACGCCGAGCAATGCCGACCACCGCTCGACCGCGCCGGCGAGGTCGTCTGTCGGCACAACGGGGGCGATGCGTTCAGCGGTCACGCGATCGACGCTAACGACGGCTCATTCGCAGGTCAACGGCCCTGCGCCGGATCGAGCAACAATGAACAAGCCCAGCCGTCCGAAAAGGACGGCCGGCGACCGAGGGGTGGTCGCCGGCCGTGGGTGGTGGCTCAACGGGGTTCGTCGATGCCGGGTGCGGTCGCGTCGTCGTCGGCGGGTGGTTCGGGGTCGCGCCACTCCTCGGCCCGGCTCGGGCGGTTGCCGCGCAAGGTGCCTTGCAGTTCGTGCTTGAGCTCGTCGTCCATGATCGGGCCGTGCTTGTCGCTCTCGCGGTGCATGACGGGTCCTCCTCCACAACTCCCTCGGGGACCGGACACGGTTGGAGTACCCGTGCGCGTTCGGCCGAATCACGTCTGCCGGTACGCACCGTGAGTGGTGCAGGGGTTCACCCGATCGACCGAGCATGGATGTCACCCGGTCCGGGTATTTCCCCTCGTGACGGCCCGACAAACGGAGAGGTGGCGTCGTGGTCGAGCGGCTGACAGTCCGGCGCCGGGAATTCGGTGCGGACCTCGGGACGGATCCGGTGACCGAGATGGACGTGTGGTGGGACAGGATCGGCCGCAACCTGGGCCGGGAGTGGGACCTGGCGACGGCCGACGACCGACCGCTGCTGGTGGACGTGGCGGTGACCGAGCAGGCGTACTTCTTCGCCACCCTCATCGAGGACGTGCGACCGTGTGACGTGCGGGTGGAAGTCCGCGACCTGGACCTGCGGTGGGACGGCACGCCGATCAGGCGTGACCGGGTCGGCATCACGGTGCGCCCGGCCGATTCGCCGTGCACCTACTACTACTGCGCCACCGTCCCGGCGGCGGTGGACGTGGAGCGGATCGACGCGTGGCTGTCGGACGGCATGGTGGTCGTGCGGGTGCCGACGAGGCATCAACCGGGCCACGCTCCACCGGCAGCTGCTCCTGCGCCGTGAGGGTTTCGACGTCACGGACGCGGTCCGCTGCGAGGGTGAGGGTCAGCCGGACCAGGCGGTGAGACCCGAGCGGGACGGTGTGGCGCCGGGGAAGGCGGCCGACAGCGCCTGCGCGTACCGGCGTGCCTCGGGGGTAATGAGGTCCGGCGGTACCAGCCACGGTGCCGGGTGGTGCCGAGCACCGGGGGGTGGAGTTCCGCCCAGCACCAGGACTTCCGACGTTCCGGGCGTGATGGCGTAACCGCGCCGGGCGGCTTCCTCCCGCACGAGTTCCGCCGCCGCGGCCGCGCGCTGCGACTCGTCCGTCACGACGGTGAACGGCCCGCCGATCGCCGCGACCCGTGTGCGCAGCGCCTCGGCGTCGGCGTCGGTCAGCGCGGGCCACGGCAGGTCGCCGCGCTTGCCGGTCAGCTTCGCCGCCAACACCGCCGACGCGTAGTCCGGACCCTCCGGACCGCGGACGTCCGGCCCGGTCCACGCCACCTTGCCGGGGTCCACCGGGACGGTGGTCCGCGTGCCCGCCCGGTCCAGCCACAGCTCGCCGCGGCCTTCGGGCAGCCACACCAGCGCCCACCGGCCGGTCGTGCCGTCCCGCGGCAGGGCGGGCACGAGGGCGTTCGGCGCGTTGCCCACCGACAGCGGGGTGTCGGTGGTGTGCACGATGTTCCAGCCGGGCATGTGCGGCACCACGAGCACGTCCACCGGGCTGGGCCCGAGCGCCACCCGGGTCAGCAGCGGGTCACCGGTGGCCGGGGTGGTGAGCTGCCCGGCGATCGTCACCTGCCCGAGGCCCGCCAACAGGGTCACGCCCAGCGCCGCCCCGACCACCCGCACCATCGCGGTCGGCGGGCACAGCGCGAGCCAGGACACCCCGACGAACGCCGCCATCAACGTGATGTAGGCGAACGACGATGGCGGCCCGGAGAACCACGCGCCGGCGGCCACCGTCACCAGGACGGCAGCCGCCACCACGAGCCTGCCGAGCACCGGCCGGGCGCCGCGCAGCGCGGGTGGCACGGCCAGCAGGCCGATCAACGCCACCGCGGCGAGCGACGGCATCCACGTCGCCTCCGCGATGAGCAGCACCACGACGCCACCGATGCCGGCGGACCCCGTGACCACCCGCCGGGTCAGCGGACCCGACGCCGCGGGCACGAACGGCCGGACCAGTGCCCAGCCCGCGACCACGGTCACCGCGCCGAGCAGGATCAGCCGGAGGAGGGTGAAGCCGAGCGGCAGGCCGACGGCGTCGTGGTTGTGCATGCGATCAGGCGGACGCGCCGGCCGGGACCGCGCACGTGCAGTGCATCTGCGAGCGCTCCTCGGGCGTCGGCCGCAGGTGCAGCACCATCGCGATCACCATCGGGATGAACACCACGGTGTTGTAGAACAGGTGCAGCTCGACCCGCGGGATGATCAGCTGGATGATGCTGGTCGGCGCGGGCTTGCCGAGCAGGTTCGTCGCGGCGGACGCCTGGATGATCAGCAACAGGTGCTCGATGTGGTGCCAGAACTGCAGCCCGAGCGCGACCGTCCACCAGGTCTTCGACCGGCCGACGAACCCCTTGCGCAGCGCGAAGAGGAACACGAGCATGACCAGCGCGTAGCCGTAGTGCATGACCTCGGACGTGACCAGCCACGGGAACCACAGGCCCAGCGCGCCCTTGGCCTGGGGCACCGGCCAGCCCAGGGCGTAGATCTGCACGGCCTGGGTGATGTGCTCGGCCCAGTGCGCCAGGACGATCAACGTGAACGCGTAGAGCGCGGGCTTGTGCCGGGTCGTGTTGAGCGGACCGCCCACCGCGTGGGCATGGGCATGGGTGTCGACCACAGTTTCCTCCTGCTGCGCCGGCCTTGATCGGCTCGAATTTCCCCCTGACCAGCGACCTTAACGGGTTTCCGGCGCGCCAAGAACGCCTCCGTGCGGACTACGCAATAGTGGAGAAGTTCACCGGTCCGGGTGTCGGTACGGTGGCCGGCCCGCCAGGGGTCGTGCGGGAACCCGCACGGTCGAACGTATAGCGTTCCTATACGTCGTTCCTCTTCACGATTGCGGTCACGCTCGGTGAGGGCGGAAACGGCAGGGCAATCTGGAAGAAGCGCGGATTGTCCCGGTGTGCTAGGCAGACCAGGGCGTGCAGTTTTCGGCGGGTCGGCTGAATCGTGGTGACGAGGAATCATCGTGATTCCACGCGGGGGTGCTCTTTCGCATTCGTGAGGAATGGTTACGGCCACGTGCGCGCCGGTGGGTAAGTCACGGCCGCGCCACCGGTTCGAGGGGGTGTGGCGGTGTCGCCGTCCGGTTGAACGCTCGCGTGTCCGTGCGCCCGCCGGCGTACCTCCATCCGGTCGCCAAGACCGGCGGTCCGGCGCGCGAAGGTATGAAAAGAGAACTCAGTGGTTGCTTTTTAGGACCAAGCCTCGGTAGGTTGTGGTCACGATGTCGTCTGCGGACCGAGATCCGG
This sequence comes from Saccharothrix sp. CB00851, assembly GCF_001905065.1. Lineage (NCBI taxonomy): Bacteria > Bacillati > Actinomycetota > Actinomycetes > Pseudonocardiales > Pseudonocardiaceae > Saccharothrix > Saccharothrix sp. CB00851. Next base: position 86,794 of record NZ_LWLC01000066.1, on the reverse strand, counting down.
GGGGTGCCGGTGACCGCGAAGTACCAGCCAGCGTTGCCGCGCGCAGCCGCGGTGGCAGGGTTCCGTGTCGATGCCGCGTTCCGGCTCCCCCACTGCGGGACCCCCAGCCCGCAGGAGCGGAACGCGTCGGCGGCCTGCACGTCCTTCCCGGACTGAGCGACCGCCTACCGCGCGGATGGGTCTGGTACCGGCCCATCCGCGCGGCCCCTCGGTGGGCCGGGGTCCGGCCGCCGACGTCACCCGAAAGGCGCATCAATAGCCGGTGCAAATGTCCGAATACCTGTTCCGCGGTTACCAGGAATAGTGGCCAGGAACGTTCACCAGATCATTCGGGCGGCGGGGGTGCGCGCACCGGACGTGTTCGTTGACCACGTCTGCGCTCCTTGCGCGGGCTGTTGCGTCCCTGGTAGCTTCCAGCACCCAGAGTCACCGAGGGGGTTTCACCCGGGGGTTTCGGTGCGGCGCTGTGTGGGTCATCGTCGCTCGATGGATCGTCCGCGTGGCGAGGTGGTGAGTTCCGCGTCCATTACATCTGCGAATGGGGGTCGTAGTGGAGGACTTAATTGAAAGAGCCGTGGGCCGTGTCATCGACTTCATGCACCAGAACCTGGGTGAGCAGTTCACGATAGACGACATGGCCCGGACCGCGATGTACAGCAAGTTCCACTTCTCCCGCGCTTTCCAGCGGGTCACGGGTGTCTCGCCGGGCCGATTCCTGGCCGCGATCCGGCTGCAGGAGGCCAAACGGCTGCTCGTGTGCACCTCACTGGCCGTCACCGACATCAGCCATCGGGTGGGTTACACGAGCGTGGGCACGTTCAGCTCCAGGTTCCGCAGCAACGTCGGTGTCTCACCGACGACCTACCGCCGACTGGGTGGGTTGACTCCGCCGATCCCCCTGACCCGGCGCGGTTCCGACCTGCGCACGTCCACCGTGCAAGGGGAAGTCCACGCACCCGCGGGGAGCTCGCCGGGAATCATCTTCCTCGGCGTGTTCCCGGACCGGATCCCGCAGGGCAAGCCCGTCCGCTGCACCATGCTCCACCGGCCGGGACCGTACGTCATCACCAACGTGCCCGCCGGCACCTGGCACGTGCTGGCGCACTGCGTGGCAGTGGGGCGGGAGTTGGTGCTCGGGGCGGGGCCGTACGGCCAGGACCAGACGCTCAACGTGGCGTCGTGCGGCCCGGTGTCGGTCCGGGCCGGTGCCCGGGTCCAGGAGGTCGACCTGAGCCTGCGCCCGATCGGCGCGCTCGACCCGCCGGTGCTGCTCGCACTGCCGTACATCCGCACCGTCGCCTTGGACGCCCGCGCCGCCGGCTGACCGCCGGCACGAGCACATCGGAGGGTCCGCCGTCCTGATCGGGCGACGGACCCTCCGCGTCGGTCCACAGTGGAGCGACGACGATGACGAGGAGCGTGGTCCGATGCCGGAAGAGAGCTGGGCGCGGTGACGGACGACATCGCGTACCGCACCGTCCGGGAGAACGTCAAGGCACTGCTGGCCGACCCGGAGGCCGCCGTCGACGTGCGGGTACCCGCCTGTCCGGAGTGGACGGTCCGCGACCTGGTGGCGCACCTGGTCGACAACGCGGTGAGCGCCCTCACCGCCTCCCGGCACGACCTCCACCGCACGCTCACCGGGCGCCGCAGCCATCAGCAGATCACCGCGCTGGACTGGAGCGGCGACCCGAGCCGGTGGCTGCCCGCGTTCACGTGGGGTCCGTTCGCCGCCCCGACCGAGCCGGGTGACGTGCTCAGCGCCGGGTAGCGACCGCCTCCGCCGGTTCCGGGTCGGCCTCGACCTCGCGCCGCCTGCGCCTCTTCGACGCCGCCATCGACGCCGTCACCGACCGCGGCTCGTCACCGGCACCGACGAGCAGGCTGGTGAGGATCCCGTCGTAGCAGCGGTCGACGTCGACCTGGTCGATCAGGTAGCCGCCGAGTTCGAGGTTGACCAGGCCGTGCGTCGCGATCCACATCTCGTGCGCGATCGGCAGCGGGTCGCCCTGGCGGAACCGGCCCGCCTCGATGCAGCGGGTGGCGCAGTCGATGACGGTGTTCAGCGTGTACCGGCCGTACTGGCGGTCCTCCTCGGTGAGCGAGAACCCGGCCAGCGACTGCCCGCCGAACATCACCGCGTACAGGTGCGAGTTCGCCTTGGCGTTCTGCCGGTAGGCGTAGCCGAGCACGACCACGTCCGCCACCGGGTCGTCGGTCCGGCGCACCTTGGCGAACTGGCGCTCCAGCCTCGCGAAGCCTTCGTGCACCATCTCCCGGACCAGGCCGCTCATGCTGCCGAAGTGCGTGTAGACCGCCATGGTGGACGTGCCCGCCTCGGCGGCGATCTTCCTGGTCGACAGCGCCTCGGCGCCGTGCTCGGCCAGGAGCCTCGCCGCGATGTCGACGAGTGCGGCGCGGGTTTCGGGATCCAGCTTGCGTGGACTCACCTTGACAGTGTTGCACAACGCCGTTATCGTAGTGTAACAACGTTATGCGAAAGTCGAACCGGAGGTCCGCCCGGGTCTCACGAGCCGGGTCACGGCGCGGTGAAGGCGCCGGCGACCACACGGGTCGGGGCAATTCCGCAGGATCGGCCGGGTCTGTCGTGGCTGCCGAATTGCAATTCGCTATTCCGGGCGAATGGCCGGTCCGGGACCGGTCGCGACGGCCGTCCGGCTCGCACCGCCCGGCAGGCGGAGGTGTCGACACCGGGCACCTGAGCGGCACGGGGTCGGCGATCGGCGGCACCGCCTTGTTCGACGCCTTCGATCGTGCTCATCCAGTCCTGGGAAAGGTCTCCGGGGCGGTCGGATCGTCCTGTCGAGGTCTTGTTCCCGACGCTCGAGTGGCCGACCGGACTCGTCACTCAGCGTGATCGTAGCTGGACAACTCGACGATCGGATGCCGTAGCGCTACTCCGCGCGGTGGTACGGGTTGCCCGCAGCGGCCGATGGCCGTCTCACATATTGCGGTAACGGTTCCCGGGTAATTACCAGCGGCACCCCGTCCTGCTAGCGTCCTTCGCGATGCGGAGTTGTGGGGCTCCGCACAAAGGCCATCTGGGGTGGTGGAGATCGGCACCGGGTAACAGCCGCCGTATTCACGAAAAAGTATGTGTGCAGGTTTCGTGCCACGCTGTTGTGGCTTTCTCTCGGGCTCCGAGCAGTCGGTTCCTCTGTGGTCCGGCTGTGGCGGAGCCGTGTCGCGATTCATTCTATCGCACTTCAACCGAAAGGTGACGACCGTGCATGATGCCGTTCAGCGCGCCATCACGATGATGCGCACGAATTACTACGAGCCACTCACGCTGCGCGATGTCGCGGGCGTCGCGCTGGTCAGTCCGTTCCACTTCTCGCGCATGTTCCACGCGGCCGTCGGCGTGCCGCCGGGCCGGTACCTGGCGGCCATCCGATTATTCGAGGCGAAACGGTTGCTGCTGACCACGTGGATGAACGTGTCGGACATCGTCTCCGTCATCGGGTACAGCAGCGTCGGCACGTTCACCACCAGGTTCACCCGTGCGGTCGGCCTCTCGCCGACCCAGTACCGCAACCCCGAGGTCAGCGGTCTGCTCGCGGCCGTCGCGCTGCCCGACTTCGACAACCCGCTGGAGACCAGCTCGCTCGGGGTCGACGCCATGCCGACGCCCCGGTTCGGTGGCAGCGGCTCGGTGGTCGGCACGCTGGAGGTGCCGGCGGGGGACGACCCGTGCGAGGTCACCGTGGGTCTGATCGACGACCGGATCCCGCGCGGCACGCCGGTGTCGAGCACGCTGGTCGGGGACTCGCGCGGCCCGGAGCTGGTAGTCGACGCCACGGCCACCCGGTGTGTCGCGGTCGCGCGGCGCAGTGGGCACGCGTGTTCCGACCCGGGGTTCGCCGGGGGAGTGGGTCACGCGATCCCCGTCGGCGCGGGGCAGGACCTGAGGGTCGGCGTCCGGATCCGCGATCGGGTGCAGGCGCCGGTGGTGGTCGGCGCGGGTCGTCGGCAGGCGCTGTTCGAGCCCGTGCCCCGCACCGCAAGCGCGAAGTAGACCCGCCGACCCGGGCAGCGCATTCTCGGACGAACGGCCGCTCGTAGCCGACAGATCGCATCGGGAGGTTCGCCAGACCGTTGTCCGGGAGCCGGGGTGCTCGCGGTGACCGCTTCGGCGAGTGGAATGGAGGAACAGTTGTGCAGAGCGCGGTAGAGCGTGCGATCGACACCATGTGGAGCCGTTACCACGAGCCGCTTTCACTGGCCGACCTGGCGGACACCGCGATATTGAGCAAGTTCTACTTCTCCCGGGTCTTCCGAACCCTGACCGGCACCTCGCCCGGCCGGTTCCTCACCGCGATCCGGCTCACCAAGGCCAAGCAACTGCTGCTGGAGACGTCGTTGAGCGTCACCGAGATCTCGTACATGGTGGGTTACAACAGCCTCGGCACGTTCACCAGCCGCTTCACCCGCAGCGTCGGCGTACCGCCCGCCCGCTACCGCGCGCTGTCCCACGGCGGCATCCTGGCGCCGTCGTCGTTCCCCGGCGCCGCGTGCGGCACCCAGGCCGGTTCGGTGGCGGGGTGGGTCGACGTGCCGGAGACCGGGACGTCCGTGCGGGTGTACGTCGGTGCGTTCAAGGACCCGATCGCCCAGGGGGTCCCGGTCGCGTGCGCCATCCGTGACGGCGCGGGACCCTATCGGCTGGAGACGGTGCCGGAGGGCCGGTTCTACCTCCGTGCCGCCGTGGTCGCGCTCGACGACCTCGACCCGAACCCGTCGAAGCGGCGGCCGTTGTTCGTCGGCGCCGAGGCGTCCTCCGTGCGGGCGGGCCGCACCGCGGAGGCGCACATCGAAACCAGGCCGGCGTCGCCGCTGGACCTGCCGATCCTGCTCGCGCTGCCCGAACTGGACGCGCGCACAGCGCCCGACGTCCGACTGGCCGTGCCGTCACCCCGTTAGCCGACGGGCGGGAGGGCACCTTCCGCGCGGAACCTCATCCAGCTGCCCACGCGACGGGCGGCGGCCAGGCTCGACCACGACGTCAGGTCGACCAGCGACTGGTCGTCCGGCTGCCCCGCCCGGAAGCGGTCCAGCACGGTCTGGTCGATCTGGTAGGACGCCAGTGCCGTGAGCAGTGCCAGCCGCCCGGAGTGCCGCTGGTCCGCGGGCAGCACGGCGATCGCGTCCTCCACCCACGCCCGGCTCACGCCCATCGGCCTGCCGTCCCACCGCGCCACGTGCTCCAGCACGAGCGAGCGCACCCCGTCGGCCACCGAACGGCGACCGGCCGCCTCGATCGCGGCCGCGGCACGCGCGTACGCACCGGCGATCGCCTCGTTGCCCTCGGCCCACTTCAGGTCCGCGGGCAGCGGTGCGTCGGGCAGCAGGTCGAGCGAGGCTCCCGGACGCGGCCCGCGCCGCTCGGCCGACTTGATCAGCCACACCAGCACCCGGCGCACGACGGGCATCGCGGCGGCCGGCGCACCCGGCGGAAACGGCAGCTCGCCCAGGAAGATGTTCACCATCCGGTTGAGGTACTGCAGCAGCACCGCCGTGCCGACCATCTCCGGCGCCTGACCGACCCCGAACGGCACCGGGTGCCCGGCCGCCCCGCCCGGGGTCGCGTTCGCGGTCGCCCACTCGGCGGCGGCACGCGCCGCCGGCTCCGGGATCGAGCCGTCGCGGTAACCCACCAGGTCGATCAGCATCGACGAGTGCATCGAGACGCAGAACGGGCAGTCGTTGGTCTCCGACACGGCGGTGGCGACCGCTTCCTTCCGCTCACGCGGCACCGCGCCGGGCACGAGCAGCGTCTCGCGCAGCACCAGCCAGCTCGCCGCCAGCACGTCGGGTGCGGACGCGTGCAGCGCGATCGGCGGCGCGAGGACGCCGAAATCGCGCTCCAGTTCCCGGTACACCCGGGCCACGTCCGCGTCGGCCGCGCCGTAGCGCACCGCGCGCACCTGTCGCACCTGCGACGTGGACAGGCCGCGCAGGCCGGCCCGCACCAGTTTCGCTCGCATCGGGATCGGCTCCTCCGCCGGCGCGTCGTGGATCGGGCAGAACCGGCCTCGGTATGCATTACAGCGTTACGTGACTGCTTTTCTCTTCTCGCAGGTTGCTGTCGGCGTTCGCTGACAGGGAAGTCCGTTGTGGACGCGCACGGCACGACGCCGGGACACCCGCTGATCGCGGCGGTCCCGACGTCGTGGAATCGCGGTTCAGAGACCCAATTCCGCCGAGGCGAGCTTCGTGCCCTCGACGCGGGCGGCGATCTTGGCGAACGCCGTGTCACGGGAGGTGGAGGTGTCGTCGGCGAACGGCGCGAACCCGCAGTCGTCGCAGGTGCCCAACCGGTCCACGGGGATGAACCGGGCCGCTTCCAGCACCCGGTCGCGCACCTCCTCGGGCGTCTCCACCCGGGGGTCGATCGGATCGGTCACGCCGACGAACACCCGCGCGTCGGCTGGCAGGTGCTCGGCGATGATCGCGAGCACCCGGCCGGGGTCGGGCTCGCTCGCCAACTGCACGTAGAACCGGCCGGCCTTGAGGCGGAACAGCTGCGGCAGCAAGCCGGCGTAGTCGACGTCCGCGCTGTGCGTCGAGTCCTGGTCGCCACCGGGGCACGTGTGGACGCCGATCCTGGCCCGCTCCTCGGCGGAGAACCGGCCCAGCACCTCGTTGTTGAGCGCCACGAAGTCGCTCAGCAGCCCGCCCGACGGGTCGAGCTTGAGCGACAGCCGTCCTTCGGTGAAGTCCAGCTGCACTACGGCCGCGCCCTCGTCCAGGCAGGCGCGGATGTCGGCCTCGGCCTCGTCGGCGAGGTCCGCGAGGAACTGTTCACGCGGGTAGCCCTCGATGCCGTCGGCCGGGTAGAGCAGGCTCAGCGCCGACGGCGCGATCACCGCCTGCTTCACCGGCCGCGACGTGAGCCGCTGTGCGGCGCGCAGCTGGTCGACGGCGCGCGCGGCGTAGCGGAACGGCCCGCTGGTCAGCACGGGCAGCTGACGCGTGTGGCCGTCGGCGAACGGCACCACCGGTCCGCTCGGCGCGAGGTCGGTGATGCCCGCCACCGGGTAGGTCAGGAAGCTCGGTTTGTCCTGCTCGCCGTCGGTGACCACCGGCGAACCGGCGGCCTCGAACCGGCTGACCGTGTCCGCCAACGCCTTCTCGGTCAGCACGCGCAGCGCGGCGTCGTCGATGCGACCCGCCGCGAAGTCCTCGAAGCCCCGCAGGAGCTCGGCGGGACGCGGGACGCTGCCGATCGGTTCGGTCTGGATGCCCATGGTCGCTGTCGTTCCTCTCGCCGCGTCAGGCCCACGGAGCCGTCGGGTACCACGGGATGATCTCCCGTCGGGCCAGCAGCCTGATGTCCCAGTACATGAAGGTGAAAACGCCGGCGACGATCAGCGCGACGGCCGTGACGGTGGCGATCCTGCTCGGTTTGGCGGAGAGCCACCGCTGCAACCGGCCGCCGGTGAAGTACGCCAGCGCGAGGAACAGTAGGGCCATGATGACGATGTTGCCGACCGACTGCAGGGTGAACGCGGCTGCGCCGTACAGGAGGTTGTGGCTCTCCGCCGCGTCACGGAACATCTGCCGGAATAACCCGAACGGGCGACCGATCAGGAACCCGCCGATCAACACGCCCATGAACACCATCGGGGCGTTCGGGAACCGCTGGGCGATCTTGCGGAACGGGTCGCGCACCAGGCCGAGCGCCGCGAGGCCCAGGTACACCATGACCAGCCCGATGACGCCGAACACGATCAACGACTGGATGCTGCGGCTGCTCAGCTCGCCCGGCGCGGTCGGCCCGGTGGCGAACTGAGGCATCCGCGTGCCGATGATGCCGACCAGCACGCCGTAGAGCGCGGACACCGGGATCATGCCGACCGACAACCACCCGATCGGCTTCAGCGTGGCGACCAGCTTCGCCCAGCGCGACCCGGTGGCGCCGAGCATGGGCGCGACGGCGCCGAACGCGGCGATGTTGCACGCGGTGAACGTGCCCGCGATGCCGCTGACGAACGCGAACGCGATGCCCGCCGCGATGCCCTGGATCGGCGTCTCCTTGGCGTCGTGGCCCAGGAGGGTGTTGGCCACGCTGTCGCCGATGACGGAGTCGACGAAGTGAGCGGACCACACCACGGTCAGCAGGAAGCCCGCGATCGAGCTGAGCAGGACGATGAGCCCGCGCCGGCGCGGGAAGTGGCCGTTGACGAACGAGGACGTGCCCACGACCGCGGTGGGTGACTCCAGCTGGTGGAGGTGGTTGCTTCCGGTGCGCGCCATGTGATCCCTCTCCGGAGCGATGCGGGCCGGCGGACGTGGAGCGCTGCTGCCGGTGACCGTGGTGGTGGCCCGCAAAGCATCCCAGTGTTATGGATAGATTCCTTCTTCCGTCGTGCGCACCTGCTGGGCCGAACGGCCCTTGTCGCCGGTGGCCCGGTCGTGTGGTCCGGCGAGCCCGCGGGTCGGCCGTCGGCGAAGGGCGGAGCGCGGCGGTCCGGGCGGCGGTACGACGTGCCCCGCCGGTGGCCGGAGAATTCGAATCACGCTGTTATGGAAAAGTGCAGGTCAGCTGGGCAAAATCGGAGAAGCAACGTCGTCGGGTGATCGTGCAGTATTTACGTTGCACACATTTTTCCCAGTGCCGTGCCTTTGTCATTTTGTGGTGCGGCCGCATTTTCGGACCATTCAGCCCCGATGTCCTCAAAGACGGTGAAAGCATGAGCAGTGAGCGGATCGCAATCGTCGGCATCGGCCTGCGCTACCCCGATGCCGGTTCCACCGGGGAACTGTGGGAGAACGTCCTGGCCGGTCGTCGGGCCTTCCGCAGGCTGCCCGACGAGCGGATGAACCAGGCGGACTACTACGACCCCAACCCCGAAGCACCGGACCGCTTCTACGCCAAGATGGCGGCGGTGCTGCGCGACTTCGAGTTCGACCGGGTTCGCTACCGCGTGGCCGGCAGCACGTTCCGCTCCACGGACATGACGCACTGGCTGGCACTCGACGTGACCTCCCAGGCGCTGGCCGACGCGGGATTCCCCGACGCCGAGGGCCTGCCCAAGCAGAGCACCGGCGTGGTGCTGGGCAACAGCCTCACCGGTGAGTTCTCCCGCGCGAACGTGATGCGGCTGCGCTGGCCCTACGTGCGGCGCACGGTCGCCGCGGCGCTGACCGCCAAGGGCTGGCCCGAGGAGGAGGTCGCGGGCTTCCTGCGCGAGCTGGAGGTCGACTACAAGGCCCCGTTCCCGGAAATCGACGAGGACACCCTGGCGGGTGGTCTGGCCAACACCATCGCGGGCCGCATCTGCAACTTCTTCGACCTGCGCGGCGGCGGCTACACCGTCGACGGCGCGTGCTCGTCGTCGCTGCTGTCGGTCGCCACGGCCGCCAAGTCGCTGGTCGAGGGCGACATGGACGTGGCCATCGCGGGCGGCGTCGACCTGTCCATCGACCCGTTCGAGGTCATCGGCTTCGCCAAGACCGGCGCGCTGGCCAAGGACGTGATGAAGGTCTACGACAAGAACTCGAACGGCTTCTGGCCGGGCGAGGGCGCGGGTTCCCTGGTGCTGATGCGCGAGGAGGACGCGCTGGCCAAGGACATGCGCATCTACGCCACGATCGCGGGCTGGGGCGTCTCGTCGGACGGCAAGGGCGGCATCACCCGCCCCGAGGCCGACGGCCACCGCCTGGCCCTGCACCGCGCCTACGGCCGCGCCGGCTACGGCCTGGAGACCGTGTCCTACTTCGAGGGCCACGGCACCGGCACGGCGTTGGGCGACGAGACCGAGATCGAGGCGCTGTCCTCGGCCCGCCGCGCCGCCGACCCGCACGCCAGGCCCGCCGCGCTGAGCACCGTCAAGGGCAACTTCGGGCACACCAAGGCCGCGGCGGGCGTCGCCGGGCTGATCAAGGCCGCCCTCGCCGTGCACCACCAGGTCATCCCGCCGGGCACCGGGCACTTCGACCCGCACCCGAAGCTGACCGCCGACAACGCCGTCATGTACGTCCCGTCGGAGGCCGAGCTGTGGCCGGAGGACCGCCCGGTGCGCGCCGGCGTGTCGGCCATGGGCTTCGGCGGCATCAACACCCACATCGCGCTGGAGGCCGCGCCCGACGCGACCCGTCGCGAGCACATCGACGCCCGCACGAAGGCGTTGGTCGCCGGTCGCCAGGACGTCGAGGTGCTGTTGTTCGACGCGCCGGACCGCACGACGTTGAAGGACCGCGTGGCCGAGGTGGGCGCGCTGCTGCCGAAGTTGGCGTTCGCGGAGCTGGGTGACCTGGCCTCGGCCCTGGCGGCACGGCTCACCGACGCGTCGCTGCGCTGCGCGGTCGTGGCCCGCACGCCCGAGGAGGCCGAGCGCAAGGTCGCGAAGCTGATGGTCGCGGTGAGCGAGGGCGGCACCCTGTTCGACGCGGCCGACGGCGTGTTCCTGGACGACCGGGCCGACGCGCCGCGGCTGGCGTTCCTGTTCCCGGGCCAGGGCTCCGGTCGGGGTGCGGTCGGCGCCATCCGCCGCCGCTTCCCGGTGGCCGAGGAGGTCTTCGCCGCCGCGGGCCTGCCCACCGACGGCGACCAGGTCGCCACGGAGGTCGCGCAGCCGCGCATCGTCGCCGGTTCGCTGGCCGCGCTGAAGGTGCTGCGGGAGCTGGGCATCGAGGCGAGCACGGCCGTCGGGCACAGCCTCGGCGAGCTGACCGCCGTGCACTGGGGTGGCGCGCTCAACGCCAACCGGGTGCTGTCGCTGGCCGCCGAACGCGGTCGCGTGATGGCGAGCGCGAGCCAGGGCGGCGGCGCGATGGCGGGCCTGGGCGCGACGCCCGAGCGGGCGCTGGAGCTGGCGGCCGGCGAGGACGTCGTGATCGCGGGCTACAACGGCCCGAAGCAGACCGTGCTGTCCGGCCCGGCCGAGGCCGTGGACCGGGTGGTCGCGGTGGCACGGGCGGCGGGCGTGCAGGCCACCCGCATCAACGTCTCCCACGCGTTCCACTCGCCGCTGGTGTCCCCGGCGGCTGACGCCATGGCCGAGCGGCTGGTCGACTTCGACTTCGGCAGGCTGATCCGCCCGGTGCTCTCCACCGTCACCGGCGAAGTGCTCGACGCGGGCGCCGACCTGCGCACGCTGCTGCGCGACCAGATCACCCTCCCGGTCCGGTTCCACGAGGCCGTGGCCAAGGCCGCCGCCATCGCGGACCTGGTCGTCGAGGTCGGCCCCGGCCGCGTGCTCACCGGCCTGCTGGAGGAGATCGCGCCCGACAAGGCGGCGCTCTCGGTGGACACCGACAGCGGGTCGCTCACGTCGCTGCTGACCGTCGTCGCCGCCGCGCACGTGCTGGGCACGCCGGTCCGCACGAAAGCCCTGTTCGGCGACCGGGTGGCGCGCGACCTGCCGCTGGACGGCTCGATGACGTTCCTGGCCAGCCCGTGCGAGACGGCTCCGGCCCTCGACGCGAGCCTGCTCACCGCCGAGACCGCCGCGGCGCCCGCCAAGACGGCGTCGCAGGCCGCCGCGGGCTCCGACGGCGAGTCCACGCTGGAGCTGCTGCGCCGGCTGGCCGCGCAGCGGGTCGAGCTGCCGCTGGAGGCCATCACCGCGGACACCCACCCGCTGGACGACCTGCACCTGAGCTCGATCACGGTCGGCCAGCTGGTCAACGAGGTCACCCGCAGCCTGGGCCGCCCGGCCCTGGAGGGCACGACCAACTTCGCCACCGTGCGGATGGGCGAGCTGGCCGAGCTGATCGACAACCTGGCCGACACCGCGCACGCCGAGGAACGCGACAACGGCGAGGTGCCGGGTGTGGCGCCGTGGGTGCGGCCGTTCCTGGTCGAGCACGTCGAGCGCGAGCTGGTGGCGGCCAAGCCGGGTCCGGTGGGGGAGTGGACCGTGCACGCCCCCGAAGGCCACCCGCTGGCCGAGCCGCTGAAGGCCGGGCTGCCGGGCGACGGCGTGCTCCTGCTGCTGCCGCCGGAGGGCGGTGACGCGCACGTCGGCCTGTTCCTGGAGGCGGCGCGCGACGTGCTGGCGTCCGGTCGCAGGCTCGCGGTCGTGCAGCACAAGCTGGGCGCGTCGGGCCTGGCGCGCACGCTGCACCTGGAGGCGCCGCACATCCCGGTGACGCTGGTCGACTTGGCGGACGACACCGACGCGGTGCGCCGGGTGGCGGCCGAGGTGGCGGCCACGACCGACTTCTCGCAGGTGCGGTACGACGCCGACGGCGTGCGGACCGTGCCGGTGTTGCGGGCGGTGTCCGGCCAGGGGGAAGGCACTCCGCTGGACTCCGGTGACGTGCTGCTGGTGACCGGTGGCGGCAAGGGCATCACGGCCGAGTGCGCCATCGCGATGGCAGGCGACTCGGGCGCGTCCCTGGCGCTGATCGGCCGGGCCGACCCCGCCGCCGACCCCGAGCTGGCGGCCAACCTGGCCCGGATGACCGCGGCGGGCATCACCCACCGCTACGAGCGGGCCGACGTGACCTCCGCCGAGCAGATCGCCGCCGCCGTCGAGCGGTTCCGCGCCGAGCTGGGCGAGGTGACCGCGGTGCTGCACGGCGCGGGCCGCAACGAGCCCAAGGCGTTGACCGGACTGTCCGAAGAGGACTTCCACGCCACGCTGGCACCGAAGATCTCCGGATTGCGGGCGGTGCTCGACGCCGTGGACCCGGAGCGGATCAAGCTCCTGGTCACGTTCGGCAGCATCATCGGCCGGGCGGGTCTGCGCGGTGAGGCGCACTACTCCACCGCCAACGACTGGATGTCCGAGCTGACCGTCGACTTCGGCGTGAAGCACCCGCGGGCGCGGGTGCTCGCCCTGGAGTGGTCGGTCTGGTCCGGCGCGGGCATGGGCGAGCGGCTGGGCGTGGTCGAGGCGCTGATGCGCGACGGCATCACGCCGATCTCCACCGAAGCGGGCATCGCGGTGCTCCGCGAGGTGCTGGCCGACCCGACCGCGGGCCCCGTGCTGGTGGTCTCCGGCCGTGCCGCGGGCCTGCCGACGCTGGAGCTGGCGAGCACCGAGCTGCCGCTGGCCCGGTTCGTGGACCGCGTCCTGGTGCACTACCCGGCGGTGGAGCTGGTCACCGAGGCCGACCTGTCCGACGGCAGCGACCCGTACCTCGGCGACCACCTGCTCGAAGGCGACCTGCTGTTCCCGGCCGTGATCGGCATGGAGGCCATGACCCAGGTGGCCGGTGCCCTCACCGGGCACGACGCGCCGCCGATGCTGGAAGGCGTCGAGTTCCTGCGGCCGGTGGTCGTGCGGCCGGGCGGCTCGCTGACCGTGCGGATCGCCGCGCTGGCCCGGGACGCCGAGACGGTGGATGTGGCCATCCGGGCCGAGGACACCGGGTTCTCCGCCGACCACTTCCGGGCCCGCCTGCGGTTCCCGCGGCCGGAGATCCCGGGCGACGTGGTCGACGGCGCGCCCGTGCTGCCGCTCGTGCCGGTCGACCCGGTCACCGAGCTGTACGGCAGCGTCCTGTTCCAGGGCAAGCGGTTCCAGCGGCTGCAGGGCTACCGGCGGGCGAGCGCGCGGCACGCGGTGGCCGAGGTCGCCACCACGTCCGTCGCCTCCTGGTTCGCCCCGTTCCTGCCGCAGGACCGGATGCTCGCCGACCCGGGCACGCGGGACGTGATGATGCACGCCATCCAGTGCTGCGTCCCCGACGCCACGCTGCTGCCGCAGAGCGTGGAGCGGCTCTACCTGGCCGCGCCGGTCGACCAACTGGCCCAGTACGTGGTGCTGGACGCCCGCGAGCGGTCGCAGGACGGCGACAGCTACACCTACGACATCGACGTGCGCGACCCCGAGGGCCGGCTCGTCGAGCGGTGGGAAGGGCTGGTGCTGCGGGCCGTGCGCAAGCGCGACGGCGCCGGACCGTGGACGCCGACCATGCTCGGCTCGTACCTGGAGCGCTCGCTGGAGCGGGTCCTGGGCGGCAGCCGCGCGGTCGTCGTGGAGCCCGACCCGACCGACGTGAAGCCGGAACGCCGCGCGCAGACCGCGCTCGCGCTCGGCCGGGCGCTGGACCGGCCCGTCGAGGTGCGCTACCGGCCCGACGGCAAGCCGGAGGTCGACGGCGCCGAGGTGTCCGCGTCGCACAGCGCGGGCGTCACGTTCGCCGTGGCCGCGGCGGGCGGCACGATCGGCGTGGACGTGGAGGAAGCCGTGGCCCGGCCCGAAGAGGACTGGGCCGCCCTGCTCGGCGAGGACCTGATCGCCGTGCGCGACCTGCTCACCACCGAGGCCGGCGAGACGGCCGCCGTCTCGGGCACGCGGGTCTGGAGTGCTCTGGAGTGCCTGCGCAAGACCGGTTCCACCACGCAGGCGCTGACGGTCGACCGGGTCCACCCGGACGGCTGGGCCGTGCTGTCGACCGGCGACGCCAAGGTCGCCACCTGGGTCACCACGATCGTCGACCGGGTCGAGCCGGTGGTGTTCGCGGTGCTCGTGGGCAAGGAGGACTGACGTGTCGAACTACTACGAGATCCGCCACACGGTCGGCTTCGAGGAGACCAACCTCGTCGGCAACGTGTACTACGTGAACTACCTGCGGTGGCAGGGCCGCTGCCGGGAGATGTTCCTCAAGGAGAACGCGCCGAGCGTGCTGCGGGACCTCCAGGACGACCTCAAGCTGTTCACCCTCAAGGTGGAGTGCGAGTTCTTCTCCGAGATCACGCTCTTCGACGAGCTGTCGGTGCGGATGCGGCTGGAGGAGCTGACCCAGACCCAGATCCAGTTCGCGTTCGACTACGTCAAGGTCACCGACGGCCAGGAACTCCTGGTCGCCAAGGGCAGGCAGCGGATCGCGTGCATGCGCGGCCCGAACACCAACACGGTGCCCTCCCGGGTGCCCGACGACCTGCGCAAGGCGCTCGCGCCCTACGCCGAGACCCCGGTGCTGGCCCGCGCCGGGCTGGGGGGATGACGGACATGTACGAGGCGGCACCCACGATGGAGGAGACCTCGTTGCGGGACGCCATGTCCCTGTTCGCGACCGGGGTCACGGTGTTGACGGTCGGTGGCGAGCACGCGCACGGCATGACGGCGAACGCGTTCACGTCGGTCTCGCTGGACCCGCCGCTGGTACTGTGCTGCATCTCCCGCTCCGCGGTGATGCACGAGGCGATCGGCACCACCAAGCGGTTCGGCGTGTCGATCATGGGCGCGGACCAGCGGGACACCGCCAAGTACTTCGCCGACAAGCGCCGACCGCTCGGGCCGGAGCAGTTCGACGCGGTCGACTGGATGGAGGGACCGCACAGCGGCGCGCCGCTGCTCACCGGGTCGCTGGCCTGGCTGGAGTGCGAGCTGGTGCAGTTCTACGACGGTGGTGACCACACCATCTTCGTCGGCCAGGTGCTCAGCTGCAGCCGCGGTGGTGGTTCGGAGGCGCTGTTGTTCTACGGCAGCGCGTTCCACCGGATCTGAGACGTCGAAGCCCGCACGCTTCGGGAGGGAGTGCACATGCTGGTGACCGTCACCGGAGGTACCGGTTTCGTCGGCTCGCACACGGTGGCGGAGCTCGTGCGCGCCGGCCACCGGGTCCGCCTGCTGGTCCGGGACGCGAACGCGGTGGACACCGCGACGCGAGCGTTGGAGGTGCCACCCGACGCGCTGGACGTCGTCGTCGGGGACGTGACCGACGAGCGGTCGGTCACCGAGGCGGTGCGCGGCGCGGACGCCGTGGTCCACGCCGCCTCGGTGTACTCCTTCGACCGGCGCAAGCGGCAGGAGATGCTGCGCACCAACGCACACGGCACGGAGGTGGTGCTCGGCGCCGCCCGCCGTGCCGGTGTGGGGCGCGTGGTCCACGTGTCGAGCATCGCGGCGCTGTTCGGGCCCGGTGTGCGGGTCATCCGCGAGAACTCGCCGGTCGGCACGACCCGCGAGCCGTACGCGGCGACCAAGGCCGCGTCGGAGGCCATCGCGCGGCGGCACCAGGACGAGGGGGCGCCGGTGGTCGTGAGCTACCCACCGGCCCTCCTCGGGCCGCACGACCCGAAGCTCGGCGACCAGGTCGAGCGGCTGCGCAACACGTTGCGCGGCATCATGCCGCTGTGGCCCGCCGGCGGGCTGCAGATCGGCGACGTGCGGGACACGGCGGCGCTGCACGTGGCGCTGCTGTCCCCGGACGTGACTGGGCGGCACTTCGGTCCCGGGCACTACCTGACCACGCGGGAGTACGTCGACGGGGTGCGGGAGGCCACCGGGCGCGCGTTGCCCGCGGCCTTCCTGCCCCCGGCGATGATGACGCCCGTCGGGCGGTTCGTCGACCTGGTGCAGCCCGCCTGGCCGTGGCACATCCCCGCCGAGTACGGGGCGATCGCCACGGTCGGCGCGGCGGTCCGGGTCGACCCGGCCGCCAGCACGCTCGGCCACAAACCCCGTCCGTTCGCCGACACGGTCGCCGACACCGTGCGGTGGCTCGCCGACACCGGTGCGGTGACCGATCGCCAGGCAGGCCGCCGATGACCACGTCAGGGATCGACCGCGTCAACGGGCACCCGGACCTCCGGCCCGAGCTGCCACCGCGCACGATGGAGCTGTTGCGCGAGCGCAACGACGACCTGCGCGACCGCGCGGTGTCCAACGCCGAGGCCGTGCGCCGCCAGCGCTCGCTCGGCAAGCGCACCGCTCGGGAACGCCTGGACCTGCTGCTGGACCCGGGTTCGTTCACCGAGATCGACCTGTACCGGCGGCACCAGGCGCACGGGTTGAAGGTGTCCGAGCACCGGCCGCACACCGACGGCGTGGTGGCCGGTTCGGGCACCATCGACGGGCGGCGCGTGTTCGTCTACGCGCAGGACTTCACCATCTTCGGCGGTTCGCTCGGCCAGGCGCACGCGGCGAAGATCCAGAAGGTGATGGACCACGCCGTGGCCACCGGCTCGCCGATCGTCGCCCTGCACGACAGCGGCGGCGCCCGCATCCAGGAAGGCGTGCTGGCGCTGCACGGCTACGGCGGCATCTTCCGCCGCCAGGTCGCCGCCTCCGGCGTCATACCGCAGATCGCCGTGGTGCTCGGCCCGTCCGCGGGCGGCGCCGCGTACTCGCCCGCGTTGGCGGACTTCACGTTCATGGTGCGCGGCACGGCGCAGATGTACCTGACCGGTCCCGACGTCGTGCAGGCGGTGTCGGGGGAGAAGGTGACGCACGACGAGCTGGGCGGTGCGACGGTGCACGGCGAGCTGTCCGGCGTGGCGTCGTTCGTGCACGACGACGAGGAGTCGTGCCTGGAGGACGTGCGCTACCTGGTGTCCATGCTGCCGTCGAACAACCTGGAACCGCCGCCGGCTCACGCGCCGGTGGGTGCGGTGGACGACGTGCGGCCCGGGTTCGCCTCGATCGTGCCCGTGGAGCCGAACAAGCCCTACGACATGCGGGTGTTGATCGAGGAACTGGTGGACGACGGGGAGTTCCTCGAAGTCCACGCGGGGTGGGCGCGCAACGTCGTGGTGGCGTTCGGGCGGATCGACGGCGCGGTCGTGGGCATGGTCGGCAACCAGCCGATGGTGTTCGCGGGCGTGCTGGACATCGAGGCCTCCCAGAAGGCCGCGCGGTTCGTGCGGTTCTGCGACGCGTTCGGCATCCCGCTGGTGTCCCTTGTGGACGTTCCCGGCTTCCTGCCGGGGACCGCGCAGGAGCACTCGGGCGTCATCCGGCACGGTGCGAAGCTGCTCTACGCCTACTGCGAGGCCTCCGTGCCGCGGATCCAGGTGATCGTGCGGAAGGCGTACGGCGGCGCGTACATCGTGATGGATTCGAGGTCGATCGGCACGGACCTGTCCCTGGCCTGGCCGACCAACGAGATCGCGGTGATGGGCGCGGAAGGCGCCGTGAACGTCATCTTCCGCAAAGAACTGGCCGCTGCCGCCGATCCCGACGCCTTGCGGGCCGAGCTGCTGGCCGAGTACGCGGAGCAACTGGTCCACCCGTACTACGCGGCGGAGCGGGGATTGGTGGACGACGTCATCGACCCATCCCACACGCGTTCCGCCGTCGCCCGGGGCCTGGCCATGCTGTGCGACAAACGCCGCCGCACACCGGCCCGCAAGCACGGCAACGTGCCGCTGTAACGGTCGTGCTGCCACAACGGCACCTCGCCTCGCGGTGAGGTGCCGTTGTCGTGTCCGGGGGCCGGCGCGGCGGTGTGGGTGTTGGCGTAGAAGCTTGAAAGCCCTGAAAAGCTTGAAAGACCAAAGATCAAAAGCGTCCTCGCCGGACGGGCAGATCAGCAGGATGACATCCCCCGGTCCCGTCTCGGTCTTGTTGGGTTGGGAACTCCGGTTGGGTTGGTGGTCCCGGACTCCGTGTCATCCCACCGACCTCCCTCCGGGTTACCGCACGTGTCAAGGGCGGCGCGAGGTCCCAGTGAAGTAGCGGGCAAAGGTGGACGCGCCGCCCTTGACACGTGCGGTAAGGCTGCGCCAGGTCGGCGGGATGACACGAAGCCCTCCTATTGGGGAGAAGGACGTGCTCGTTGCACAGCGCGCGGGGGTCGCCGGCGAGCGCGGGGTCGAGCGGGCCCGGGGCGGGTGCGGCGGCGTTGCTCTCGCTTTTCATTGGGAGGGGTTCGTGTCATTCCGCCGACCTGGCGTAGCCCTACCGCACGGGTCAAGGGGGCCTCGTGCGAGCGTTGCCTGATACTCCAACTTCGGGGCCCTCTTGACGCGTGTGGTAGCCCGGAGGGAGGTCGGTGGGATGACACGTACCCCGGGACCACGACGCAACCGGACATCCCCGACGCAACGAGACCGAGACGGAACGAGCGGGAGGTCATCCTGCTGATCTGCCCGTCCGGCGAGGACGCTTTTGATCTTTCGCCCTTGCCCTCGCCCAGCCCAGCCCGGCCCAGTTCAGCCCTGGCTCGACCGCGCCTTGACTTGGTTCCATAACGCCGCTATAAATAGTAGTAAGACAGTGTTATGGAATGCGGGGACGAGGTGGTGGGCGTGGTCGCGTCGGTGCGGGAGGTCGCGGAAACACTGGTCGTGCGTGGTGTGCTGCCCGGCGAGCTGGACGGTGCCCTCGTCTGGTCCGGCAAGTTCGGTGTCTCCGGTGTCCGGCTCGGGCCCGGTGGTGCGCAGTGGTACCGGGGGCCGCGGCCGGCGGTGCTCGTGGCGGCGGACCGGCCCTCCGGCGCCACGATGGCCCGCCCAGTCTTCGACGGCGAGGTCTGGCACACCGCGATGTCCCACCCTGACCTCGGGTACGCCGAGCACGTCACCCTGAGCCCCGACGGCGAAGTGCTGCGCGCCGAGCCGTTCCCGCTCGACGGCGCGCCCCGGATGCGCGCGGTCGGGGTGACGGGGCGTTTCGTGGTCGTCTTCGACTCCGCCCCGTACTACAGCCGCGCGGCGGACCTGGTCGGCCTGCGCGACCCGTACTCCGGGCCCGCCGCCGGTCCCGCGCGCGTCGGCCTGCTCGCCTACGGCCGGCCGGACTGGTTCGAGGTCGGTGACGGCGAGGTGCGGTCCCTGGTCAACGTCTACGAAGACCTCGGCCGCGTGGTCGTGGACGCCATCTGGGCGCCGGGCGTGCTGCGCCGCCACGTGCTCGACCTCGCCACCGGCGGCGTGCGCCGCATCGACCTGCCCGCGATGGACGTCGGCACGGTGGACGAGCGCTTCGCGGGCCGCCGCCACCGCTTCGTGTTCGGCACGGCGGGCACCGCGATCGTCCGCCACGACGTGGCGCTGGGCTGCACGTGGCGCCGCGAGGTCGGCGTCACGCCGGTCCAGCCGGTGTTCGTGCCGCGCGGCGAGGACGAGGGTGACGGTTGGGTCGTCGCCGTCGCGGGTGACGAGGTGCTGGTGCTGGACGCGGCCGACCTCGCCGGTCCGCCGGTCGCGGTGGTGCGGCTGCCCTTCGCGGTCGCGGCTTCGCGGCACGCCACGTGGCTCCCGCGCCGCTGAAACAGCGAGTCGATCTAGGGGGGTGATGGTCACCGTTGCGGGAGTAGGCTTCGGGGAACCATCCCGGCAGGGCGACGGCGAGGGGAACCGTGCAACGTACCGCTGCTGAGACCCGGTCCCACGTGCTGCGGGTGGCGGGAAACCTGTTCTACCCGAGAGGTATCCGGGCCACGGGCGTCGACCTCGTCGCGGCCGAGGCCGGTGTCGCGCCCACCACCCTCTACCGCCTGTTCGCCTCGAAGGACGACCTCGTCGGCGCCTACGTCGAGCGCGCCGACCTCGACTTCCGCGAACGGTTCACCGCCGCGGCCGAGGGCGCGGGTCCCGATCCGCGCGACCGGATCCTGGCCGTGTTCGACTCGATCTTCGCCGAGGTCTCCTCCGGCACGTTCCGCGGCTGCGCGTTCCACATGGCGCTGGCCGAGTTCCCCGAACCCGAACTGCCCGCCCACCGCAACGCCCTCGCGGCGAAGTCCTGGACCAGGGAACGGATCCGCGAGCTGACCGACGCGCTCGGCGTCGAGGACCCGGCCGAGTTGGCCGATCACCTGGTGCTCGTCCTCGAGGGACTGCACGCGTCGGCGCAGTCGTTCGGCGCGAACGGTCCCGCCCAACGGGCACGCGGCCTGGTCGAAGGGCTCCTGTCCGCCGCCGCACCGCGGCCGAACGGCACCTGACGCCGTTCGGCCCACACCGCCGGTCGATATCGGGAATTGCCGGCGACCACCCTCGTCGCGCACCGGTCGAGCCCGCGTGAAATCCGCGGCACGATTGTGTCACGCGGGCGCGCGCAGCATGTCCACATCGCCTGGTCGAACGGTATTCTGCCCCTTCGGCTGGTAGTTCCAGAGGGGAACAGAGGTGGCATGGTGAAAAGCTTCGGCCGGTTCCGCAGAGTGGTTGTCGTGGGAGCCGGTTTGGCCGGTACCGTGACCGCCATCCGCCTTCTCCGGTTCGCCCGCGAACCATTACAGGTCGTGCTGCTCGAACGCGTTCCGGAATACCGGAACTCCGGCGTGGCGTACCAGCGCGAGAGCAACCACTGGTACCACGTGTTCAACATCCAGGCGGGCCGCATGTCGGCGTTCCGGGAAGACGTCGACGACTTCGTCGCCTGGGCCAACCACGAGGCCGACCGGTCGGACTGGCCCGCCGACTGGCGCGACTTCGAGTTCACCGAATCCGGTCCCGCCCCGCGCCGGATCTACCAGGACTACCTGGAGGACCGCCTCGCCGAGGCTGTCCGGGAGGCCGCACCGGGCGTGACGCTGGTCGAGACCGATGGGGAAGCGGTCGACGTCGAGGTCTTCGGCGACTACGCGCACGTCGTGGTGGACGGCTCGGCGGACGGCTCCGGGCGGACGATCCTCGAAGCCGACCACGTCGTGCTCGCCACCGGGCTGGAGACGAAATACCCGGCTTTCGCCGCCGAGGTGCTGGAGCACCCGGCGTTCGTGCGCAGCCCGTATTCCCCCAGCGGTATCGAACGGGTGCTCGGTGTGCGGAAAGACGGCGTGGTGGCCATCATCGGCACGTTGCTCAGCGCGTACGACTCGGCCACGCTGCTGTTACGCCAGGGGCACGAGGGCCCCGTGCACATGATTTCCGGTTCCGGCCTGACCCCTCGGACGTATCCGCCGAACCACCGGCACCAAGTGCTCGAACTACCGCCGCCGCAACTGCTCGGCGACCACTACGAAGGACGCCAGGAATTCGTCCGCAGGTTCCGCGAGGAATGGGACCGAGCCTGCGCGATCCTCACCGAAGAACATCCCGGGATTTCTCCCGTCGTGGTGACGGAACGGGTGGCCAAATCATGGGAGCCGTACCTGCCCGCGATTCTGGAGCGCATTCCCACCGGCGAACTCCGCGCGTTGCTCGACAGCTACGGCAGCCTCTTGGCCGTGCTGAGGGTGAGCGCCATGGCCTACACCACGGACATCGTCGACGCGGCCATGGGCGAAGGCGGACAGGTCGTGCTCACCGCCGGCCGCGTGAAACAGGTGAGCGCCACCGGGTCGGGCAAGCTCGTCCTGTCGATCGAGGGACGGGATTCGACGCGGACCGTCGAAGCGGATCTCGTCGTGTCCAACTTCGGGCGCGAGTCGAACTACGAGCGCGCCGATTCCACGCTCTGGACCAACCTGCTCCGCAAACGGATCGCGGTCGTCCACCAGCGCACCGGGCGCGGTGTCGAAGTCGACCCGTGCGGCCGGCTCCTCGGGCCCGACGGCACGCCGTCCGGCCCCGTCTCGGTCGTGGGCAGTCCGCGCGAGGGCGACGAGATCGTGCGGAACGGGCGGACCGGCGCGTTCACGTTCAACCTCGCCGCGATCAAGAACCACTCGGTGGAGGTCGCGGCCACCACGCTGCACCGGATCGAGTCCTGTTACGACGAGCGGGCGGTCGACCTCGCCGCTGCGCTGGTCGACGCGGCGGACCCCGAGCTGCGCGTGGCCGTCTCGCGGTCGGTCAGCCTCGACGTGCGCCGCATGGCCACCCGCCGCCGCGACGACCGCCGGCCGCTGGCCGCCCGGCTGGAAGCGAACCTCCAGCGGATCCGCGACCTCACCTCGCGCGGCGGCACGACCCCGCCGTCCGACCGGGCCCTGCGGTTCGCGGTGAACTCGGCCGCCACCACCAAGTTGACCGACCTCTCCGTGACGCCGCGCGAACTGCGTTCCGCGCTCGGGCTCGAAGGCTCGGTGGAACAGCTGCAGCCGGCCGAACCGGTGGCACCGGCGGAACCGGTGGAGCCGGTCGGCTGAGGCGGGTTCGTCGCACTCGAGAAGATGCGCGGCCGGGCGCGCGACTGCGACGCTCGTGACATGGCTCGTCCTGTTCGCCACAAACCCGGGGCCGACGTCGGGCGCACCGGCGTCGGCCCCGAAGGTCGGCCCTCGGGCCGACGCGCTCGCCAGGTTCGCAAACCGACCGGAATCGGTAGGAGGATGCCGTGAGCCCGCGCGAGATCCCAGGGGTATTGCTCGTCGGTTCACCGGCGACGAGCGTTCGCGGCATCGCCAATCACACCGGCAGGCCTGTGCCCGGCTCGGTGCTGGTGGTCGGACAACTCGGCCCCGAGCTGTACGACACCATCGTGAAGTCGGCGGCCGTGGTCTGTTCCGGTGGTGGCCGCACCGGTCACATGGAATCCCTGTGCCGCTCACGGGGAATTCCGGTGCTGCGGATTCCGCACGACGAACTCGCCGGGTTGGTCGGCCACGTGACCGTCCGGACCGATCGGGAATCGGTCACCCTCGGCGAAGTCGAACCCGCGGCGCACTCCGCGGAATACCCCACCGTCACCCCCGACGACCTCCGCTCGGTGTGCGTCGTCATCGCCGACGCGACCGACATCCGGTCCACGAACGCGATCCGGCCCCGGGTCGACCAGGTGACGTCGTTCTTCATCCGCGAGGAGTTCGTCTGCCTCTCCTCGGGCCTGAGCCCGCTCGACGCGCTGCGCGCGGGCGTGCCCGAGGCCGAGCGCTACGGCGCGGCGATCGGCGCCGAGCTGTGCGCGATCGTCAAGGAACTCCTGCCCGGGCAGCGCCTGGTGATGAGGCTGCTCGACCTGCGGTCCGACGACGCCGCTCAGATCACCACCGAGGTGGACGTCGACCACGAGACCAACCCGGAACTCGGCCTGCACGGCGCGCGGTGGCTGCTGCACGAGCCGCACTACCCGCACGCGTTCCGGGCCTTGCGCGCCCACGTCCGCGAACGGCTCGGCCCGGAAGCCGACCGGGTGAGCTTCGCGGTGCCGTTCATCAACGACCAGGACGAGTTCCTGCGCCTGCGGCTGCGGCTCGACCTGCCCGACGACGTGCCGCTGTCGGTGTTCGTGGAGACGCCCGCCGCGGTCCACTCGGCGGCGGAGTTCTGCGCGGTGGGCGCGAGCGAGATCTTCGTCGGCACCAAGGACCTGACGCAGTTCTACCTGGCCGCGGACCGGGGCAACCACCGGGTCGCCTCGTCGTACCAGACGCGGCACCCGGCGGTGCTGTCGGGACTGCGCCAGTCGGTGGAGGCGGGCCGCCGGGCCGGTGTCCCGGTCCACGTGTTCGCGCTGGGGGCGGACGTGGGCCACTACTTCAAGCACCTGCCGACGGACCGGTTCATGATGTGCACCGCCGAACTCAGGCAACTCGCCCTGGACGCCGACGACTCGCGGTGACGAAGGCTCAGCCGAGCAGGTCGTCCTCGTCCCGCAAGGTGTCCACAGTGGACTTGTACATCCGGGACTTGATGGTCCCCAGCGTGGGGCCGGCCTTGCCCGCGTGCGCCCCGGCGAGCTCGACCGCGGTGGACCGGACGGCGTCCTCGTCCACCGCGAGGTCGACGATGCCGGCGGCCACCGCGTCACCGCCACCGTAGCGGCGCCCGGTCGTCATGGCCTCGTGCGCGGTCTGCGGGGTCAACCGGGCCTGGATCAACGCCGACATGCCCGGCGTGAACGGGATGTTGATCCCGACCTCGGGCAGGCACCAGAAGCCGCGGTCGGCGCGCATCACGCGGAAGTCGTGCGCCAGGGTCAGCATCGCACCGGCGGCGAAGGCGTGGCCCTGGATCGCGGCCACCGTGATCACCGGCAGCGACAGGACCCAGGCGAACAGCTCCTGCACCGACACCACGTACTCGCGGTACCGGTCGCCGTTCGCCATCAGCCACTCCAGGTCCAGGCCGTTGGAGAAGAACTTGCCGGTGGCGGCGGTGACCAGGGCACGGGCGCCCTCGGCCCGCTCCACCTCGCCGAGCGCGGCGTCGACCGAGGCGAGCCAGTCGGGGTGGAACCGGTTCTCGGTGCCCCCGAGGTCGAGGATGAACACGTCGTCCTGGCGGTCGAGCGTCGGCATGGGGTCCTCCGGGCGTCCGGGCAGTGGCTACTGGACGGTAACTTAATGCCCGGGGGCGGCCGACGTCACCCTTCTCTATCATCCCGCAGGTGACCGCCTACGACGATCTTGACGCGTTCGAGCACCTGGACACCTCCGCCCTCCCGCACCGCCAGCAGCGGATCCTGGCGACGATCCGCGACTGGGTGGTCCGGCACGGGTACTCGCCGAGCACGCGGGAGATCGGCGACGCGGTGGGCCTGCGGTCGTCGTCCTCGGTGTCCAAGCACCTGGCGGCGCTGGAGGAGAAGGGTTTCCTGCGCCGCGGCACCTCGATGTCCCGGCCGATCGACGTGCGCCTGTTCCTGCACGAGCCGTCCGCGCGGGAGTCCGCCGAGGACTCGGTGCCGGTGCCCGTCGTCGGTCACATCGCCGCCGGCACGCCCATCGCGGCCGAGGAGCACGTGGACGACGTCCTCACGCTGCCCCGCGGGCTGACCGGGCGCGGCACCGTCTTCGGCCTGCGGGTGCGCGGTGACTCGATGGTCGACGCGGCGATCTGCGACGGCGACATCGTCGTCGTGCGGCAGCAGCACGAAGCCCACTCGGGCCAGATCGTCGCCGCGATGATCGACGGCGAGGCCACCGTCAAGGTGTACCGCCGGCGCAACGGGCACGTCTTCCTCGAACCGCGCAACCCGGCCTACGACGTGATCGACGGCGACGAAGCCGTCGTGCTCGGCACCGTCGTCTCGGTGCTGCGCAGCGTCTGACGCCGCGCGCTGCGGCAAACGGCGGATGCGCGGTGTCACGGCGTCTCATCCGAATGGCCTAATGCCTCGACGGTCGAGTGGATGCAGACTGAACCGTATTGAGACGGTGACCGCCTCGGTGCGGCCCGTCGTGGGCGGAGGTCGTCGATGGTCGGTATCGAGGCGGAGGGCCCGGAGGACCGCGGCCTGCGGCAGTACCTGCGGCTGATCGCCCGGAAGCTGGGGATCGACCTGGAGTCGTGCTGGTACGAGTGCGCACCGGACGCCATCGCCTACATCGCCCTCGACCAGCGGGTGCCGCGGCACCCGGACAACGACCTCGCGCTCGTCTGGGACGAGCACACCGGGTGGTGCGCCGGGATCGAGGTGGGCCGGGGAGCGGACCTGGTCCCGCTGACCTACCTGGGCCCGCCGGTGCTGCCGTCCCCGGAAGCGGTCACGGTGTTCGTGTCCGACCTGGTCGCCGGCCGTCGTCCCGACCACCCCGTGCCGCCCACCATGCCCGCCGAGGACCACTTGGCCGACCTGCTGGTCGAGTACGCCGACCGGGCGCCCGCCAAGGTGCTCTGAGCGGTTCAGTCGGCGGGGCCGCGTTCAGTCGGCGGGGCCGCGCAGGGTCAGCACGACCCGCAGCACGTGCTCGACCGCGGCCGGGAACACCGCACCCCGCAGCTCACCGCGCGTGGCGAGGTTGCGGGACGCGAAGCCGAGCATGCCGTCGTGCCCCACCCGCCGGACCACGAGCGCGGCGATCTCCTCCAGGTCGAGCCCGGGGTGGTCCAGCCGGGTCAGGGCGAACTCGACCACGAGTTCCTCGTCCGTCACGGCCCCTCCTCCCGACCCGGTCCAGCCTAGTGCGGCGCGGGACTCCCCGAAGCCGTGGTCAGGCGACTTCGGCAAGTCGCCTTGCGCCACCGCCGACTCGGTTAACCTCTGCCGGCGTGGACAAGGTCGGTGACCGCTACACCTCGCTGGAACGGCTCGGCAGCGGCGCGATGGGCGTGGTCTGGCGTGCGCACGACGAGCTGCTGCACCGGGACGTCGCGATCAAGCAGCTCCTGCTGCCCGGCCTGGCCGCGGACGAGGTGGACGAGGCCTGCCGGCGGGCGATGCGCGAGGCCCGCATCGCGGCACGCCTGCAGCACCCGAACGCGGTCGGCGTGTTCGACGTGGTGGTCGAGGACGGCAAGCCGTGCCTGGTGATGGAGTTCGTGCCGTCGCGCAGCCTGTCGGCCGTGCTCGCCGAACGCGGCGCGCTGCCGCCCGCCGAAGCGGCCCGGATCGGCGGGCACGTCGCCGCCGCGCTGGCCGCCGCGCACCGGGCCGGTGTGGTGCACCGCGACATCAAACCCGGCAACGTCCTGATCGGCGTGGACGGCACGGTCAAGATCACCGACTTCGGGATCTCCCGCGCGGTCGGCGACGTCGCCGTGACCAGGACCGGGATGCTCGCGGGCACGCTGGCCTACCTGGCGCCGGAACTGGCCTGCGGCGCCGACCCGACACCGGCGGCCGACGTGTTCTCCCTCGGGGCCACCCTCTACGCGGTAGTGGAGGGCGGTCCGCCGTTCGGCTCCAGCGACAACGACCTCGGGATGCTGCACCGGATCGCCGGCGGCCGGATCGTCCCGCCGACCCGGTCCGGCCCCCTCACCGTGGTGCTGACCAGG
Source organism: Saccharothrix sp. CB00851 (assembly GCF_001905065.1). Lineage (NCBI taxonomy): Bacteria > Bacillati > Actinomycetota > Actinomycetes > Pseudonocardiales > Pseudonocardiaceae > Saccharothrix > Saccharothrix sp. CB00851. The sequence goes on along the minus strand of NZ_LWLC01000066.1, from coordinate 59,598 downwards.
TTGCTGGCCAACGACCCGGCCACCCGCCCGACCGCCGAGCAGGCGAGCCGTGAACTGGCCGCCCTCGCCACCCCCACCTTCGCCGCGTCGACCACCGCCCCGCCGATCACGCCGCCGCCGGGCGTGCCGCGCCCGACTGCTCTGCCGCCGACCACCGCTGCGCCGACCACCGCGCCCACCGCCACCACGGACGACTACCCGACGGCCGAGGCGCCCACCTCCGACGAGACCACGACCGAAGCACCGCCCGAGACGACCGCACCGACCACGCCGGACGCCGCGCCGATCGCCGACTACGTGCGCGACCACTTCGCCAACCTCCCGCACGACCCGGCGACGGCCCGGGAGAACTGGGCGCCGGAGAACCGGCCGTCCGAGTGGGAGGACGACCAGTTCTGGGGCTCCTACTCCGACGTGACGCCGAGCGGCGAGCCGGAGGTGTCCGCCAACGGCGCCACCTACACCGCCCACGTGACGCTCGAGTTCACGCCACAGGGCGACGACGAACCGTTCACCGAGGACTACCGCCTGATCATCGTGCTGCGGGACGACCGGCTGCTCATCGTCGACCTCGCCCAAGCGTGACCCGTCACGACGACCACCACGAGAACCCGGACTCGCCGCGCACCGTCGCCAGCGCCTCGTCCCGGGTGCGGTGCAGCCGGAGCAGGTCCTCCATCTCGGTCATCCGGATCGGCCGCGCCACCGTGCGCCGCCCCGCCACCACGGCGAACCCGGCGCCCACCACGTCGGCCCGCTGCCGTGCCTCCACCAGCACCGCGATCCCCATCGACCCGAAGAACCCCACGTCGCCCAGGTCGACCACCAACGCCGACGCACGGCCGTTCAGGCAGGTGAACAGCGCCTCACGCACCTCGCGGAAGGTGTCGACGTCGAAGTCGCCGTGCACGGCGGCGACCACCACGCCGTCGTCACCGACGTCCTGCACAGTCACCGCCGGCTGTTCGACATCCCCGTGCACGCCGCTCCCTCACCCTGATCCCGGCTGCGTCACCGCCTCCCACCATTACCCGTTCGACGCCCGCCCGACACCGCCGTTGTGCCGACCCGACCGGAGTTCCCGCCACCCCAGCGCGCCGTACCAGAGCAGGACCGGCAGGTGCAGTACGTAGCCGACCTGCTCCGCGGCCACCGTCGGCCCGTCGAGCCCGGTCGTCCACGGCAGCACGACGGCGGCCAGGCCGCACAGCGCGGCGACCACCCCGCACGGCGCAGCCCGACAGGCAGGGCCAGGCACCGCACCGCCGCCGCGGTGGCCGCGACCCAGAGCAGCCAGGCCAGGTTGACCGTCCACTTGGCCGTGAGCATGACCGCCACGGCCACCGGTTCGGCGGCGGGTTCGGCGGCCAGCTGGGTCAGCGCGAGGTTGCCGGCGTCGTGCAGCAGGCCCGCCAGCCCCGCGCCGACGAGCAGCCCGGCCGGCAGCACCGTGGACGCCCGGACGGCCATCTGCGCGTCCACGGTGTTGACCTGGTTGGACGACCACCCGGTGGACGGCTTCGCGGCGGCCGTGGCGACGGGACGCGGCGGCGAGCCCCTGTCGTTGCCCGAGCGGAACGTGGTCGTCCCACCGTCGTCGGGCGTGGTCGGTGCGGGCCGGGAGCTGTTCGACTGGCTGCGCCGCCAACGACTGGCCGTCGTCGGGCCGACCGTGGAGGAGCACCTGGTCGACGGCGACGGCGCCGCGGTCACCGTGCTGGAGGTGCCGGTGGCGTGATCAGCCGCTGCCGAGGCAGACGAACGGCCGCCGCAGCGGGTCGACCGCGATGGCGTCCGCCAGGGCCACCGCCGGCCGCGCACCGGCGGCCAGGCTGCGGTGGTAGTCGTCCATCGCGGCGGCGCACGCCTGGTCGCCGACCCGGCTCAGCGGTGCGACCACCATCCGCGAGCCGCTGGCCAGCAGGGCACTGGCGAAGCCCAACGGCTCGTCACCGGGGCGGATGCGGTTGAGGGCCAGCTCGCACGCGGCCAGCACTACCTGCCGGGGCGGGTGGGCCAGGCCCGCCATCTCGTGCGCGTAGACCGGGCCGTCGCTCAGCTCCAGGCGGGAGAACAGGGCGTTCTCCGGCTCGTGCACGCCGTGCGCGGCCAGGTGCGCGATCTCCGCACCGTCCAACGCCTCCAGCACCGTGGCGACCGAGGCCCGCTCGCCCGACATCAGCGCCGCGGTGGCGTAGTGCGCGCCCAGCTTGTCGATCTCACCGACGGCGGCGGGCAGCCCCGGGCCGCGGACCAGCACGGTCCGGCCCGTCGAGCCGGTCTCGGCCCGGTCGGCGGCCAGCCACGCGGTGGCCGACGGCGCCACGACGGTCGGCCGCCCGTGCAGCGTCGGCAGCACACCCCACGGCACCGCGTACAGCGCGCCGGTCGGCACGACGACCAGCTCACGTTCACCGATCAGCTCCACCAACGGCCGGATCAGCTGCGCGTCGAGCCGGTCGGCCTGCTTGCGCGCCGACACCGACATCACCTGCACCAGCGGTTCCGGCAGGTGGTCCGGTGCCAGCGCGTTCAGGTCCGCGTTCAGCATCCGGGCGCTCTCCGCCGCCAGCTCGGCCGAACCGAGCCGGGCCAGCCGCACCTCGGAGTCCACCACGACCACCGCGACCAGGGAGTCCTCCGACGACGCGAAGCTGACCAGGGCGCGGTCGCCCAGCCGTGCCATCACCTCGGTCAACGCGGCGACCGGACGCGGGCTGCCCCACCGGCCCGTGTGCCAGCCGAGCCGGTTCGCCTCGCGCAGGCGTTCGGCCCGGCGGGCGCGCAGCGCGGCGGTCGAGTGGCCGTCGTGCTCGGCCTGGTGGATCGACTGCGTGAGGCTGCGGACCTCGGCGATCCGCTCGGCCAGCTCGGGGTTGTCCACGTGGGTCAACGGCTCGTACCGGTAGGTCTGCGCGCGGGTCCGCTCCAGCCACGAGAACAGCCGCCGGGCGTTGCCGCGCTCCAGGACCAGCTGGATCGCGAGCCCCGCGAGCTCCCGGCCGTGCAGCGCGGTGCCGGACAGCAGCTCCAGGCCGCCCATCCGGTCGCGCACGTGGTCGAGGTCGGTCAGACCGGCCCTGATCTCGGCGAGCGCGACGGCCCGCAGGCCGCGCGCGATGGCCAGCTCGGCCCGGCACAGGCGGCGCAGCATCCGGTAGTCGATCGGCGTGAGCTTCCCCGGCCGGGGCACCCGGTCGAGGATGTCGGCGGCGGCCGTCACGTCACCGCGCCGGATCTCCAGCCTCGCCGCCAGCATCCGCGCCAACGCCGCCTGCTCGGCCAACCGGGGCACGGGCAGCGAGTCGGCGAAGTCCAACGCCCGCCGGGTCACCGACCGCGGCACCCTCCCGGACCTCAGCGCCACCGCCGTGTCCACCCGCAGCCCGATGAGCGTCGCGTTCGTGACGCAGGTCTGGCACCCCCAACGCCGCATCCGCTGCCGGGCCGAGGAGGCCATGGTGCGGGCGAGGTCGAGGTCGCCGGTCATGTAGGCGGCCACGGCCCGGTACAGCTCGACGTTGCCCAGGTACCGGGCCACACCGCCCTCGGCGCGCAGCACGGTGAGCACGTTGTCGAGCTGAGTGCCTGCCTCGTCCGCGAGCCCGGCGTCCATCAGCGCCTGGCCCCGGTGCAGGCCGAGCAGCACCGGCACGTCGAGTCCCTGTGCGCGGTAGGCGCGCTCGCTGGCCTCGAAGCGCCGAAGGGCCGCCGGGATGTCACCGATCCGCATCTCCAGCAGGCCGAGCGCGAAGTCGGCGTCTGCCGCCCTGCCCGGCAACCCGTGGTCGGTGGCCAGGGTGAGCGCACGAGTCAGGTCGTGGCGCGCCTGGCCGATCGACCCCAGCCGGGTGTGCGCCGTACCCCTGCTCCACAGCGACTTCACGATCGGCTCGACCACCGACGGTGTCGGCTCGCCGCCCGCGAGCCGGCGTTCCTCTTGCTCGAGCGCGAAGCCGAAGAACGTGATGGCGTCCTCGATCATGCCCGCGTTCGACAGCAGCAGACCGTAGTTGTGCTCGACGCTCCCGCGCAGCTCCGCCTGCACGAGCGGATCAGGGACGCCCTCGATGAGCTGCCGAACCTCGGCCAGCCCGTCCAGTCCGGCGGCCGGACCGGAGGTCTCCGCGGTCAACGCCGCCATCGTCGAGGACAACCGGATCCGCGTCACGAGCCACTCGGACCTGATGTCCGGATCAGCGGGATCGACCGTCTCGGTGAGGCTCTGCCCGCGTAGCACCAACCGCACCGCATCGCGGTGCCGTCCCGCGCACGACGCTTCGACGCCGCTGCGATGCAGTTCGCGCGCTTGACGGATGACAACGGCTTCGTCGCGGGCAACGGTCACTGTCACCTGTCCATGACATCACAGAACGCAACCGAAAACCGCCCGCCGTCCCGGCTGACCGGGGCGGCGGGCGGTATCACGTTTGACAGATCAAGCGGATGACTTCTGCACGCAGCCACCGCTCACGCACATCGGCGACAGTTCGCCGTCCTCGTGCGTGTGGTCGTGGTCGTGCTTGTGGTCGTGCTGGTGTTCCTGCTGGTCGAGCTCGGTTTCCGGCGCGACCGGCGTGGTGGTGTCCTGGACGTTCTGGTCGTTCTCGTCCAGGAAGTCAGTTTCGGTGGGCGTAGACAAAACGATCTCCCTCCCCTGAGGATCTGTCTTGGCCGTGCAAGCGACTCAAGCGATTGCTCTGAGTCATGTTCGGCGGACCCCTCGTACCGCTCGAACAGGGCAATAGTGGCACAACGGCGTAACGATCGAGAGGGAATTTCGCACATCTGGTAGGCGACGCCCCTCTGCCGTGCGTAAACGACCCCAACTATCACCCATTCAGGTAACGCGCTGTCAGGGGTTCGGGGGTGCCTCCGCGGGCACTCCGGCGAGTCCCCACCCGGCGTCGGCGTCGAGGTGCGCGCGCAGCACGTCCAGGCACCGCCCCTTGGCCGGGCCGACCGCGCCGCGTCGCGTGGACAGCGCCCCGGCCACCGCCCGGTAGTCCGGCCGACCCGCCAGCACGGTGAGCCGCAGGAGCTCCTGGCACTTCTGCGACAGCCGACCGAACGCCCTCCACAAGTGCAGGTCACCCGCATCGAGCAGGGCGGCGTCCTCGGGCAGGCCGTGCTCGCTCACCAGCTCCGCCGGCTCGTCGTCCACCGCCGCTCGACGTCGGGCCGGTGTCCAGGTCCGCTGCGCCTCGCGGCGCGTCGCGGTGACCAGCCACCGGACCAGCGCGCGCGGGTCCTCCAGCCGTCCGAGGTGCCGCAGCGACGCGAGCCAGACCGTCTGCACCACGCCCTCGGCCGTGCCGCGGTCCAGCCCGTGCCCGCGCGCGACGTGCCACACCAGCGGTGTCAGGTCGGCGATCAGCGCGGCCAGGGCGTCGCGGTCGCCGTCACGCGCGGCGATCAGGCAGGCGGCGTGCCGCTCCGCGCCCGCCGAGTGCCGCCAGTCGGGATCCTGTGTACCGGGCAGTGCCACCACTCCCTTTCCGCCACCCGGATACACCACCACGACCGCGCGGCAAATCTGCCGCACTAATGCGGCGGGCACGCCGAGAAGCCCCGCCCTCGGGAGTCGAGGACAGGGCTTCTCGGCGCGGTCGGCGGTCTCAGGCCTCGTTGGGCTGGTAGCAGTCCTTAAGGCCGTCGGGCTTGGGCTGGTTGCCCGCGAACACGGTCACGACGTCCTGCTGCTTGAGGTTCTCGGGGTAGCCGGGCCAGTCGGGTTCCTGCCCGTTGACGTGCAACTCGTCCAGCCAGTAGCCGGCCTGCCCGGACACCTTGGCGAACTCCAGGTCGCAGCCCTTGACCCGGACCGTCACCTCGATGATCTTCTGCGACGACTTGATCGTCCGCTTGCCGACCTTCTTGCTCTTCTTCTCGGACTCGCTGCGCGGCTCGCCGACGGCGGTGAAGCCCGCCGACTTCAGCTCCGCGACGAACTCGTCCTCCTTGCTGGAGCACCCGACCAGGGACGCGCACAACCCCACGGCCAACAGCACGGACGCGACCTTCGTGTTCATGGCGCACAGCAAACCCGGCCGCCCGGACGCCCGCGACGAGCACGCTCAACCGTTATCGCGCTGTGACAGGTCCGGCCCGCAACCGGCACGTCCTCCGGCACGTCACAGTGACCGTGAAAATCTTGCTGCCGGCGCTCGTCACGTGCCTCGCCCTGGTCACGGCGTGCTCCACCGCCGTCGTGGGCTCGGGCACCCAGGCCGCGACCACGACGACCACCACGACGACCACCACGAGCAGCACGATGGAGGAAGCGGACCCGTCGCCCGCGCCCGTGCCGCTGCCGACGATCGACGAGGGCGCGCCGGCCCAGTACTGCGACGACGCGTTCCCCGGCGCCCTGGGCAAGCCGATGCTGGCCGTCGTCGTGGAGACCCCGTCGGGCCGGCTGACGTGCGACCAGGCCGCCGCGGTCCTGGTGGACTACTACGCCGAGCGCCGCGACCCGACCGCGGGCCAGCCGCCGCTGGTGATCGGCACGATGACGTGCGTCCAAGTGACCGAACCCGCCCTGCCCCAGGTCATCTGCACGGACCGCGACAACCTCATCTACTCGATGTGGCCGCAGACGTGACGCCCCGTCAGAACCGGCCGAACAGCCAGTGACCGGGCTTGTCCGGCCTCGGGTCCAGGCAGAACTCCTTGGTGGCCCGGACGATCTCATCGGTCTCGACGGTGCCGCGGTGGTTCGCGTCGAGGCGCTCGAAGAGGGTGCGGGCGTCGGCGTCGGGTAGGCCGCACCGGGTCGTCAAGGTCAGGAACTCGTCGCGTTCCACCACGCCGGTGCCGTTCGCGTCGACCAGTGCCAGCACGGCCGTCGCCAGCGGGCGGAGGGTCCGGTCGAACGCGGTGTGCGTGGCGCGGGCCGCCCAGGCGAGGAACTCGGCCTTGCCGACCCGGCCGTCCTGGTCGATGTCGGACTCGGCGGCCAGGGCCCGCCACAGGGCGCGGTAGCCGGAGCGGACGGTCATCGCGGTGGCCGAGCGCGGCGGGTGGCCGAACGACTGGACCAGGCGCAGCGCGAACACCTCGTAGTCGTCGCGCCGCAGGTAACCGTCGCCGGTCGCGTCCAGCAGGTCGAAGCGCGGCGACGGCGTGACGGGCGCGGGGGAGTGGCCGGCGGTGGTGGCCGCCCAGTGCGTCGCGTCGGGGTGGGCGGCGGTGAGGATCGTGCCGTGGTCGGCGTCCGGGTACGTCTCCAGGTGGACGGTGCTGCCCGCGGCGGCGATGTCGTCGGCGAAGTCGTGGATCACGGCCGGCGGCACGATCTCGTCGTTGCCGGCCGCGGCCAGGAACACCGGGCGGTCCAGGCGGGCGATCGGGACGCGGCACTCGTCGAGCACCCGTGCCACGTGGTCGTGGCGGGTCAGGTCGGTCATGCCGGTCTCGTGGTTGGTGGTCGCCTTGGTGGCGCGGAACATCTCCACCAGCGACACGCGCACGGCCAGGTCGACCAGGGTCGTGCCGCGCTCGGTGAGGAAGCCGTGCGTGAAGTCGGGGTACCGGGTGCGCATGCCCGCCAGCACGATCGGCACGAACGGGCAGACGACCGCCGCCGCGTCGCTCGTGCGGGTGGCGATCACGCGCACCAGGTGGACCGGTGGCGCGAGCGCGATCGTGCCCAGGAAGTCCAGTTCCGGCGCGTAGTCGGTCGCGATCAGGGCGGTGAACAGGGCCGCGTGGCCGCCCTGGGAGAAGCCCGCGACGAGCCAGCGGTCGGCGAGCGGGTGGTCGAGCTGCCGGGCGGCGCGGACGATGTCGATCACGTCGTCGGACACCGCCTCGCCGTTGAAGTACGGGTGCGGGCCGGGGGTGGCGAGGCCTTCGTAGTCGGTGGCGGTGACCGCGTAGCCGGAGGCGAGCCACGTCGCGATGTGCGCGCGTTCCAGCCGGAGCAGGCCGGTGCGCGACGGCGCGGTGCGGTCGGACAGGCCCGTGGTGCCGTGGGCGTAGCTGACGACGGGCCAGCCGCCGGCGGGAGGCGTGCCGTCGGGGACGAACACCGACCCGGTGACGAGGCGGCCCCGGCCGTCGTGCCCGACGCCTTGGTAGAACACGCGGTACGCGGCACCGGCGTGGTCCGGCCGGAACCGGTGCGCGAGCGGACGGGCACGGATCAACGTGCCGGGGCGTCTGACGGGTTCGGTTCCGGTGGAGGTCACGACATCAGGACGTTAGCGGCTCCCGATGTCCCCGATGGGGTGAACCGCGCCGGCGAACCGGGGCAGCGCCCCGCGTTCCGCGGCGACCATCGCGACGAGTGCTTCGAGCGCGCTGGCCAGCCAGTCGTCCAAGCGCGGCGCGGGCAGCCCGTCGGGGCCGGTGAGCCGGACGGTGACGGCGCTGCGACCGGGCGCGATGCGCAGGACTCGGAGCGTGCCGACGCACGTAGCCGCGGTGCGGTTGCCCCAGTCGATCCGGAGCTTGTCCCAGTCGACCGCGAACCGCCGCTCGACCACGCGCTCGCCCAGCCACAGCCGGACCAGGTCGGGCCCGTACCGCTCGACCTCGACGCCCGAGGGCAGCCAGGCGGACAGGTGCTCCAGGTCGGTAACGACGTCGAACACCGCCTCGGCGTCCGCCGGCACCGACGTGGTCCGTTCCGCGAACGTCGCCGCCACGTCCAGACCTTCGTGGACAGCAGTCCGGCGCGCCTGACCGGGTTCGGTGACCAAGGCTGCTCCCTCGTTCGGTCTCGACTCGCCGTCCATCCTGCGCCGAAGTCGCGGGTGGATCACCTGACGAGTACCTGACGAAACGTCACGTCACCGCGGGTGGTCGGCCGCCCGTGTCGAGGCGGTACCCGGCGCCGCGCACGGTCAGCACGAGCGCGGGCTCGTCGGGGTTGGCCTCGACCTTGCGGCGCAGCCGGCGGATGTGCACGTCCAGCAGCCGGGTGTCACCGAAGTAGTCGTAGCCCCAGACGCGTTGCAACAGCTGCTCGCGGGTGACGATCCGGCCGCCCGCGGACGCCAGTTCGACCAGCAGCCGGAACTCGGTCCTGGTGAGGTGGACCTCGGCGCCGTCGCGGTGGACGGTGCCGACGTCCGGCCGGATCTCCAGCCGCCCCACCTGCAGCACCTCGTCCTGCCGCCCGCCGCCGCGACGGCGCAGCAGTGCCCGGATGCGTGCCGCGAGGACGCTGGCGACCAGCGGCTTGGTGACGTAGTCGTCGGCGCCCGCCTCCAGCCCGGCGATGACGTCGGCGGCGTCGGCGCGGGCGGTGACGATGATGATCGGCAGGTCGCCGCGGGCGCGCAGGGTGCGGCAGACCTCCAGGCCGTCCACGCCGGGCAGCATGAGGTCCAGCAGCACGACGTCCGGCTCGGTGCCGGCGAGCAGGTCCAGGGCCTCCTCGCCCGACACCGCGTCGGTGACCTCGAAGCCCTCGTCGCCCAGCGCCAGCCCGAGGGCCTGCCTGATGTGCTCGTCGTCCTCGACCAGCAGAACGGAGAAGTCCATGACCACCCGATCCTGCCGCACCGGACCGGCACGCGCCGGAATCGCAAGGTGAACGCAAGGTCCAGGTGCGGCCCGGCTCACCGACCGCACCTGTGCCGCCCGGCCCGGTGACAGCGGGATCGCCCGGCCTGCCGACCGCGGTCCCGGCGCGCGACGCCGTCCGCGACCAGGAGCCCTTGCGGGGGTATGCGCGATCGCGGCGGATCTCATGCGTGATCGCCGCGCGTGATGGCGGCGGGCTTCACGCGTGATCTGCGCGGCGGGTGATCGAGGTCGACGGGTGAGCGTGCGGGATGTCGTTGGGCGGGAACGCGGCGGCGATGTGCTCGCCGAGGCGCTCCAGCAGCGGTTCGGCGTGGGTCAGGCAGTGGGACACGTCGGGTTCCAGGTCGGTGAGTGCGAACGCGTCGGCGAAGCCGGCGGCGGCCAGGTCGGCGCGGTCCAGGGTGCAGTGGCCGGTGGCGGCGATGGTGGTCGTGCCCGTGGCCCGTGCGGCTGCGGCGACGCCGGCCGGTGCCTTGCCGCGCAACGTCTGGTGGTCCAGGCGGCCCTCGCCGGTGACGACCAGCCGGGCGCCGGGCAGTCGGTCCGCCAAACCGGTCAGCTCCAGCACGAGGTCAATGCCTCGGCGCACCCGTGCGCCCAGCGCCAGCAGCGCGTAGCCCGCCCCGCCCGCTGCGCCCGCGCCGGGCAGTGAGGCGGCGGCGGGGGAGAGGATGTCCGCCCAGCGTGCCAGGGCGGCGTCCAAGGCGGCGACGAGAGTGGCGTCCGCGCCCTTCTGCGGGCCGTACACCGCCGCCGCGCCGTGCGGGCCCAGCAGTGGGTTGTCCACGTCGCACGCCACGACCAGCTCGACCTCGCCGAGTCGCGGGTGCAGGCCGGTGCGGTCGATCGAGTGGACGGAGCGCAGCGGCGAGGTGGTGAGGTCGAGCACGGTGCCGTGGGCGTCGAGCAGGCGAGCGCCGAGCCCGGCCAGCAGGCCCGTGCCGCCGTCGGTGGTGGCGCTGCCGCCGAGGCCGACGACGATCGTGCGGTTACCGGCGTCCAGCGCCGCGGCGACCACCCGGCCGGTGCCGAGGGTGGAGGCCGCAGCGGCGCGGTCCGGAGTCGCGGGCACGTCCGCGACCAAGCCCAGACCGGACGCCTCGGCCAGCTCCACGACCGCCACCCCGTCCCGCGACGCATAACGGACCTCGACCGGACGGCCCAGGGGATCGGTCGCCATCACGGGCACGGCGGCGAAACCGGCGGCGAGCAGGGCGTCGACCGTCCCCTCGCCGCCGTCGGCCACCGGGTGCTCGTGCACGTCCAACCCGCGGCGGCGCAACCCGCGTGCCAGGGCGGCCGTGGCCTGGCGTGCGGACAGCGAGCCCTTGAACGAATCCAACGCGACGACCACGTGGCCGGCCGGAGGCGGGAGGAGAGGTGGCGCGGGTGGTCGAGGTGCGGTCACCGGACTATGGAAAGCGCTTTCCAGCGATCCTGTCAAGTGGCCCACCAGCCGCCACCCCACCGACCTTGACGCACCGATGCCCGCGCTGAATACTGCACGGAAAGCGCTTTCCTCGCAAAGGAGTCCGCGTGGACAGGATCGAAGTCCCGGAGCTGTCGCTGTGACCACCACCCTGACCGCGCACCACGACCTCGGTTCCGCGCTGACCGTGTCCGCCGGCGACATCGATTTCCTGCGCTACGTCTACCTGCCCGACACGCCGCAGCTGGAGTCGCCCAAACCCTTCCTGCACCCGATCCGCACGCGAGCGGGACGGGTGGTGAGCCTGTTCCGGCCGCACGACCACGTGTGGCACAAGGGGATCGCGTGGTCGCTGCCGCACGTCGGCGACGACAACTTCTGGGGCGGCCCGACCTACGTGCGCGGTCGGTCCTACGTGCAGTTGGACAACAACGGCACCCAGCGGCACCGGCGCGTGGTCGACCTGGGCGTCGAAGACGACACCGCCTGGTTCACCCATGAGCTGGACTGGATCACCCAGTCCGGGCACACCGTGATCACCGAACGTCGCACGATCACCGCCACCCTGCTGTCCGACACGGCGTGGGCGCTGACCTTCGACACCACGATGACCAACACCTCCGGCCACGACATCGCGTTCGGCTCACCGACCACGCACGGCCGGGAGAACGCCGGGTACGGGGGCCTGTTCTGGCGTGGCCCGCGCTCGTTCACCGGCGGGAACGTCGTCACGCCCGAAGGCGTCGGCGGTGACGAGGTGCGTGGCCGGCGCGCGGAGTGGATGGCGTTCGCGGGTCGGCACGACGGCGACGAAGCGGAGTCCCTGGTCCTGGTGGTCGACCACGACGCCAACCCGCACCACCCGCCGCAGTGGTTCACTCGATCCGTGGAATTCGCGTGCCTGAACCCGGCGCCGTTCTTCAGCGAGGAGCTGGTCGTGGCGGACGGCGACACCGTGCGGTTCCGCTACGGCACGGGGGTCGCCGACGGCGGCGCGAAGGACGCGAAACCGCTGGCCGACGCCGTGCGCGAGGCACTGCGCCGGACGGTGTCGTGAGCACGTTCCCCGGCGGCACGTCGTTGTCGTTCCTGGACGTCTACGACGACGCCGCACCCGACGGGGTCGTCGGCGGCAGCCCGCACCTGCACCTGGCCTCGACCGAGTGCTACGTCGTGGTCGGCGGTGAGGGCGAACTGCACGCGGTGACCCTCGACGGCTGCCGGGAGATCCCGCTGCGCCCCGGCGCCGTGGTCTGGTTCACCCCCGGCACGATCCACCGCGCGGTCAACCACCGCGACCTGCGGGTGGTCGTCCTGATGGGCAACGCCGGGCTGCCCGAGGCCGGTGACGCGGTGATGACGTTCCCGCCGGACGTCGTCGCCGACCCGGACCGCTACCGCGCCGCGGCGACCCTGTCACCCCGGTCGACGGAGGCCGAACGAGCCGCCGACGCGCGCCGACGCCGCGACCTGGCCGTCGAGGGCTTCCTCCCGATCCGCGACGCCATCCGTGCCGGTGACCGGGCGCCGCTGCGAAAGTTCTACGCTGCCGCCGCGGCCCTGGTCCGGCGCCGTGCCGGTGCCTGGGCGTCGATCGTGCGCGACGGTCCCCTCGACCAGGCCGAGGCGACGCTCGCGCTGACCGGCCACCTGGCCCTGGGCGTGGCACCGCACCTGGAACGCGCGGCCGTGCGCCAGGCGCCCGCACCGGAACGGGCGTTCGGCATGTGCGGACGCCTGAGCCCGGTCGACGTCGGCCCGCCGCCCGCCGCCGAGCACCAACCGTCGAGAGCAGCGGACAAGGAGCCCTCTTCGTGACCTACACCTGCGCGATCGTCGGCACGGGCGCGATCGCCGGCGCCCACGCCACCGCGATCACCGAACTGCCCGGCCGGGCCCGGCTCGTCGGTGCCGTCGACGTCGAGCCCGAGCGGGCGGCGGCGTTCGCCGAGACGTGGGACGTGCCCACCTACCCGACCCTGGCCGCGTTGCTCGACGCGCAGCGGCCCGACCTGGTTCACCTCTGCACGCCACCGGGCTCCCACCTCTCCCTCGCGCTGGAGTGCCTGGCGGCCGGCGCGGCCCCCGTGGTCGAGAAGCCGCCCGTGCTCTCGCTGGCCGAGTTCGACCGCCTGCGTGCCGCGGAGGCCGCGGCCGGGGTGCCCGTGGCGACCGTGTTCCAGCACCGGTTCGGGTCCGGGGCCGTGCGGCTGCGGCGCCTGCTGGCCGAGGGCGTGCTCGGTCGGCCGCTGGTGGCGTCGGCGAACACGTTGTGGTTCCGGGACGACGACTACTTCGCCGTCCCGTGGCGGGGCAAGTGGGAGGTGGAGGGCGGCGGACCGACCATGGGGCACGGCATCCACCAGTTCGACCTGCTGCTGTCGGTCCTCGGCCCGTGGACCACCGTCACCGCGATCGCGGAGCGCCAATCCCGGCCGACCGACACCGAGGACGTCTCCGCCGCGCTCGTGCGCTTCGACTCCGGCGCCGTGGCGACCGTGGTCAACTCCCTGGTGTCACCGCGCCAGACCAGCCAGCTGCGCTTCGACTTCGAACACGCCACCGTCGACCTGGAGCACCTCTACGGCTACACCAACGCCAACTGGTCGCTGACCGCCGCCCCCGACGTCACCTCCGCGTGGGACCGCGACCAGACCGACCTGCCCAGCGGCCACACCGCCCAACTCGCCGCCGTGCTCGACGCCCTGGACGCCGGCGAAACCCCACCGGTCTCCACCGCCGACACCAGGGTGACGATGGAGTTCGTCGCCGCCGTCTACGCCTCCGCGTTCACCGGCCGCACGGTGCACCAAGGCGAGATCACCGAGGGCCACCCGTTCTACGACAGCATGGCCGGCACCGGCGCACCCTGGCTGAACGGGGGTCAGCCGATGGTGACCACCCGTGCCCAGGCGGGTGGTGTGTCCGGCACGTAGTAGGGATCGTCCTCGTCCGACGGGCGCGGTCGGGGGAACAGGCCCACGACCGTGCGGCAGGGTGGACGGGTATCGGGCCAGGGCGTCTGCCCGTCGGTCAGGGCGACGATCACGTCCGGGCGGGGACTGCCGCGCAAGGCCTTGGCGAAACCGGTGCGCAGGTCCGTGCCGCCACCGCCCACCAGCGTGATCCCCTCGGCACGGCACAGCGGATGCGTGATGTGGGCGGCGGCGTCGCACGACAACACCGAGACGAGGTCACGTCGCCCTCCCACGGCGCGGCCGATCGCGGCGATCTCGACGATCGCGCTGCCCAACTCGGTGTCGCTGACCGATCCGGAGGTGTCGACGATGACGCAGACCCGGGGCGGCCGGCGGCGCAGGCTCGGCAGGACGACCCCGGGCAGGCCGGCCGACCGGCGGGAAGGCCGACCGTAGGTGTAGTCCTCGCCCACACCGGGACCGGACACCGCCGAACGCACCGCCGCCCCCAGCAGGTCACGCCACGGCTGCGGTGGGTGGAACGCCTCCTGAGCCCACCGCTGCCAGCCCTTCGGCGCGCATCCCGGGCGGGCGGTGATGCCCTGGGCGACCCGGAACCGGACGGCGTCCCGTTCCTGCGCGCTGAGCCCGTGGGCCCCGTCCGGCCCCAACTCCCAGTCGCGGTCCAGCCCGTCGGCGCCGCTGCCGCAGTCCAGCCAGGCGAACCCGTCGGTGTACGGCCCGAGCCGGAACTGGCGCAGGTAGTCCTCCATCAACTCCCCGTCGGGCAGCCTGAGCAGACCCGGCCGGACCGCGCCCGCGGGCTCGGCCAACCCGTCGCCGTACACGTCGTCGTTGATCTCGAAGTCCGCGGCGATGTTCATCCGCAACCGCTCTCCCGGCCCGGTCAGCCCGTGCCGCGCCGCGAACCGGTCGCCGCGCCCGTGGTGGTCGCGCAGCAGGTGGGACACCTCGTGCACCCAGACCCCGGCCAACTCCTCGACCGGGGTGCGGTCCACGAACGCGGGCGAGACGTAGCAGCGCCAGTGCCGGTCCACCGCCATCGTCGGCACCCGCTGCGATACCACGGTGTGCAGGGCGAACAACGCCGTCGCCAGGTACGGCCGGCACCGGACCGCGTGCAGCCGGGCGGCGAAGAGCTTCTCCTCGTCCAGGCTCACCGGCGGCCACCCGCACCGACCGCCGCCCGGTCGGCTCGCTGGGACACCGACACCGCCCCGGCCAGTCGCTCGATCGCCGCCGGTACCTGCCAGTCGTCGCGGCGCAGCGCGGCGAGCGTGGCCGCCGGTACGACCACCAGGTCCGGTGCGCCGGTCTCCAACGCCAGGACCAGCAGCGACCACGCCGCGTCCCAGCGGGACCGCTCCGGCCTCTTGCGCACCG
Organism: Saccharothrix sp. CB00851; assembly: GCF_001905065.1. NCBI lineage: Bacteria > Bacillati > Actinomycetota > Actinomycetes > Pseudonocardiales > Pseudonocardiaceae > Saccharothrix > Saccharothrix sp. CB00851. Next base: position 44,310 of record NZ_LWLC01000066.1, on the reverse strand, counting down.
CCTCCACCACACCGTCGAGCACGGTCTGGCGCAGGTCACCCCGTTCGGGCAGGACGGCCGCCGCCGGATCCGCGAGCAGCACCTCGGGATCGGGCAGGTCCATCCGGTCCAGACTGGCCAGCAACTCCAGGCCCGGTCCGTCTCCCACGGCGCCCCGGACCAGCATCGACAGCACCTCCCGGGAGACGTCCGCCGCGGTGGCGAACGCGACCAGCCGCAGTGCCATCTCCCAACTGCGCGGTGAGGGCCACGGACCTCCGCGGCCCGCTTCGTTCTTCGGCAGTTGGTGCACGAGTCCGGGACGGGCGGCCAGGAGCCCGCACACCGCCCGGCGCGCGAACGCCACGGCGTCGTGCAGCCGCCCCGGGTCCAGCCTCGGCAACGCCGCGCGGGGCCATGTCCCGCCCAGCCCGCGCACCACGACGTCGTGGTCGTGGACCCACTGGAGGTGGACGAACCGGTTGGCCAGCGGTGGGCTCAGCTCCCAACCGTCGGCCGCGGAGGAACGCGGGTTCGCGGCGGCCACGATCCGGACACCCGGCGGAAGTCGCAACGCCCCGATCCGGCGTTCGAGCACGACGCGCAGCAACGCGGCTTGCACGGCCGGCGGCGCGGTGGACAGCTCGTCGAGGAACAGCAGCCCGTGACCGGCCCGGACCAGGCGCACGGCCCAGTCCGGCGGTGCCATCGGCACACCCTGCACGGCGGGGTCGTCACCGACCACCGGCAGACCGGAGAAGTCGGAGGGCTCGTGCACGCTGGCGATCACCGTGGTCAGCGGCAGGTCCAGCGCGTCGGCGAGCTGGTTGAGGGCCGCGGTCTTGCCGATCCCCGGCTCGCCCCACAACAGCACCGGCAAGTCGGCGGACACGGCCAGGGTCAGGGCTTCCAGCTGCGTGTCGGCACGCGGTTCGGTGGTCGTGTCCTGGAGCAGGGCGAGCAGTTCGGCGGCGGCGTCCAACGGGCGGACGTGGGCAGGGATGTCCATGGCAGTAGGCATGTTCGATCACCTCTGGGGTCGAGTCGGGGGCGTGCGTCGGCGAGGCGCGCACGCGGGGTACGGGGGTCAGCGATGAGTCGCGTGGCGCGGGCGTGCCCGGTTGTCCGGGCGGCGGGCGTCCCGAGTGGACGGAGCCGGTCCGCCGTTGACGAGTCCGGCCCGGTACAGGCCGTGGGCGACCCGGCGGCGCACCGCGGTCTCCAGCTCGTCGCGCAACGCCCCGCTGCGCAGCAGCACGTCCGGTCCGAGCAGGGCTTCGACGGCGGCGAGGGCACCGGCGGTGTCACCGTGGTCCAACCGGGCACGAACGTCCACAAGGGACTCCGGGTGCCGGTGTGCGTCGTCGATCGCCCGCAAGCACGGCAAGGCGGTACCGCCCAACGCGACCAGCAACTCCTCGCGGCGGACCTCGTCGGGGTCGTGGTCGAACGGGACGAGCACCCCGTCCACCACGCCGATCCGGTGCGTGGCGCCACGGCACTCGACCTGGCGCACGTTCCCGGAGCTGTCCGGACTCCGTGCCGTGCCCGGTCGGTGGTCCGGCAGGAGTGCCGACGCGACCAGCGGGTGCAGCCGGTCGGCATCGATCAGCCCCGCGCGGAGCAGCTCCAGGTCGGGCAGCACCCACGTCGCGGCGTCGGGCAGGACCGGCCACCCACGACCTCGCCGCGGAGTCGCCGTGATCCTCGGCGCGGATGTCGTCCCCAGGTTCAACGCCAGCCGACGCCTGCTGTCGAGCCGCACGGTCACGACGCTGTCCGCACAACCGTCAGCACGCAGCAGCAACGCGGCCTCCGCCACCCAACGGTCCACGGCCAAGCCGTTCGGCCGGGACCACTGCCCAGCCCGCTCCCGCAGTTCACCGACCCGGCGCACGTCCCAGAGGTGGCGGTGCAGGTCAAGGCGGAACCGCCGGTCCGGCCGGGGGTGGGGGTGCAGGCCCGCGCCGTCCCCGGGCCGGGACGGCTCCCACAGCGCGAGGCTGATCCGCTGACCCGCGTCCGCCCACGCCGGCGGCGTACGCGCCACGAGGTGCATGGCCACGTGACCGTCCGGCGTCGGCGGGTACGCGGCCAGGGATACGGTGAGCCCCGGCCGCAACAGGCCGTCCGGGGCGATCCTCGGGAAGTGCCAGCGAAGCAGGTCGGGAGCCAGGTGACGCAGGTCGGCCCGGATCCGAGCCGCGAACTCCCGGCCACGGGTGCGACCCAGGGCCCGCAGGTTCAGATCCACATCGACGCGGGCGGCGGCACAGGCCCCGGCCCAGTCGCCCACCGCACGGCGGGCTGTCGCTGACTCGATCATCGACGTCGGCACGGCGAACTCGCGCACGTGCGACCAGAAACGGAGGCGGACGTTCTCGTTCGCGGTCAAGGGGCGCATCAGCACTCACCTTGTGCGAACGGAACCCCCGATCTGCTCATGTAGGTAACCATCATGGCGAGCGTATCAGGATCGACGCGCCCCCGGTCCAGTGTTCGACTCACCTACTCGGCCACCGGCGTGCCCGCCAGCGCCGTGAGGGTGTCGCGCAGGGCGGCCGGGTCCGGGGTGCCGGTGAAGACCTTGGCCACGTGACCGTCAGGCCGGACGAGGACGGTGTCGGCTCCCGGTGCGGCCGGGGCGGTGACGCGGACGCGGTCTTCCCAGCCGGTGACGTCGCCGGTGCCCACCAGCACGAAACGGCCGCCGCGCAAGGCTTCGGACAGCCGGGTGCCGTCGGCGAGGGGCGCGTCGGGCATCCGGGTGCCGGTCAGCCGGTGTTCGCCTGCGGCGTGCCGGTAGCGGAAGCCCAGGGCGGTCAGGCGGCCGGTGAGCTTGCGGTGGACGGCGGGGACGCGCAGGGCGGTGCCCGGCGTCTCGCGCAGCCGCACGTCCGCCAGCATGATCGACTTGAGCACCGACTTGCCGGGGAACGGCTGGCCGAGCGCCTGGCGCACCGCGCTGTGGAAGCCGTCCGTGCCGACCACGTAGTCCGCGCGGTACGTGCCCCCGGCCGTGTCGACCTCGGCACCCGTGGCGTCCTGGCGCACGGCGGTCACCGCCGCGTCGTACACGATCCGCGCCCCGGCCTCGACCGCCCGCGCCAGCAGCGCCCGCTCCACGTTGTACTGCGGAGTGATCAGCATGTACGGGAACCGGCTCGGCAGCCTGCCGAGGTCCACGTGCACCCGCTCGAACAGCCGGATGTCGGTCACCCGCCCCACCCCGGTCCGGTCCACCTCCTCGACCAGCCCGCGGGCGTCGAGCTGGGAGCACGACGACACGCTCATGGCGCTGCTGCGCGCGGCGGTCACCAACCAGGCCGCGGCCGAGCGCATGCGCGAGCTCTTCGCCGCCCAACTCGGACCCGCGGTCGCGGCGCTGGTCACCGATCCGGCCGAGGTGCCGGTGCGGGCCGGCCTGGTCGCCACGCAGGCGCTCGGGTTCGCGCTGACCCGGTACGTGCTGCGCCTGCCGCCGGTCGTCGAGCTGGACCGCGCCGAGGTCGTGGCATGGCTCGGCCCGACGATGCAGCGGTACCTGACCGGCGCGCGATAGCCGCCCACCTCTTGTGAGCGCTCACAGAAGCCATCCCACGGCCCCGAGCTGTCCCTACCGTTGCAAAACATCTCTTGACGGTCAAGTCTGTTAACGCTCACACTCCCCGTTGGTAAACGCTGGCATTTCCTAACGGCGGTGGAACTCAGAGTGGAGCACCCCTCATGACGACAGCGCAGCGGCCGGTCGGCAGACCGGGCCGACGGTGGATCAGTGCCCTGGTGGTCGCGGCTCTGCCGGTCACCCTCGGGGTCGCGCTCTCCACGGCACCCAGCGCGGGGGCGGTCGAAGGAGAGACGTGGACGGACGACTTCGCCGCGACGACGCTCCGGCCGGAGTGGGAGGTCGTCAACCCCGACCCGGAGGCCTGGGCCCTCCGCGACGGATCACTGCGGGTCACCGGCCAGACCGGTGACACCTACCAGGCCGTCAACACGGCCCGGAACGTGTTCCTGGTCGACATCCCGGCGGGCGACTTCACCGCCGAGGTGACCGTGCGCGCCCAGGTCGCCAAGACCTACCAGGGCGCCGGGCTGATCGCCTGGCAGGACATGGACAACTACGTCCGCTCCGGCCTGACCTTCGTGGGCACCCTGGCCCCGTCCGGCATCGCGATCGAGAACGACATCGAGACCGCCGCCGCCTTCCGCGCCGAGCGGTTCGTGGACCGGCCGGGCTCGACCGGCGAGACGCTGCAGCTGCAGCGGGTCGGCGACACCATCACCACCCGGTACAAGAACGCCGCCGGCGCGTGGGTGGACGCCTCCGCGGTCACCGCCGCGTTCCAGACCACCCAGGTCGGCCTCTACGCCTTCGGCGCGCTCGACGGCACCACGCTCGACGCCGCGTTCGACGACTTCCGGGTCACCGCGGCGGCGGGCCGCGACATCCAGCCCGGCGGCACGTTCTCGGTCAAGAGCGCCGAGGGCGGCCACCTGGTCGAGACCGAGGCCGGCCTGGCGCTCTCGCCCGAACCGCCGCTGTCCACCCTGGTCTTCACCGCCGCCGCCCAGGCCGACGGCACGGTCCACCTGCGCACCGCCGAGGGCGACCGCCCGGTCGTCGTCACGGACGGCCGTCTCGCCCTCGGCCAGACCGGCGGCGCGGCCTCGCCCGTGCGGCTGACCGACGCCGCAGGCGGCGAGCTCTTCCTGCGTGACGCCGAGGGCACCGGCTACGCGGGCGGCAACCCGCTCGCGTTCGGCGCCAAGGCCGCCGCGGTCCGCTTCAAGCTCGCCCAGGTCAGCACGTCCAACGCCGAGCTGGCCATCGACGGCGACGCGGCCGCCGCGCAGATCAGCGACACGATGTTCGGCATCTTCTACGAGGACATCAACTACGCCGCCGACGGCGGTCTCTACGCCGAGCTGGTGCGCAACCGGTCGTTCGAGTTCAACTCCTCGGACAACGGCAGCTTCACCGGCATGACCGGCTGGGAGGTCGTCAACGGCGGCGGCACGGCTCCGCAGGCGCTGGTGGTCGACGACGACACCCGGCTCAACGCGATGAACCGCAACCACTTCCGGCTGATCGCCGACGGTCCCGGCGACGGCCTGCGCAACCTCGGCTACAACCGAGGCTTCGCGGTCAAGGCGGGCGCGGCGTACGAGGCGTCGGTGTGGGCGCGCACCACGACCGCCCAGGACCTGGCGATCCGCCTGGTCGGCGCGGACGGCGCGGTCACCTACGCCGAGGGCAGCGTGGCCGTCGACGGTTCGGACACCTGGAAGCAGTACCCGGTGACGCTCACCGCCACCGCCACGACCGACGCCGCACGCCTCGTCGTCACCGCCGGCGCGGCCTCCACCGTCGGCCTGGACATGATCTCGCTCATGCCGCAGGACCGCTGGGTCGGCCCGGTGAACGGCAAGTCGGTGCTGCGCAAGGACCTCGCCGAGAAGATCGCCGCGATGAAGCCGACGTTCCTGCGCTTCCCCGGCGGCTGCGTCACCAACGTCGGCACGTTCCGCACCTACGAGGAGAGCGGCTACACCGACCGCCGCCGCACCTACCAGTGGAAGGAAACCATCGGCGCGGTCGAGGAGCGCCCGACCAACTGGAACTTCTGGGGCTACAACCAGTCCTACGGCATCGGCTACCTCGAGTACTTCAAGTTCGCCGAGGACCTCGGCGCCGAGCCGCTGCCCGTGGTGTCGGTGGGCGCCAACGGCTGCGGCAGCACCATCCCCGAGATGAAGGACCCGGCGATGATCGCCCGCTGGGTCGACGACACCCTCGACCTGATCGAGTTCGCCAACGGTGACGTCACCACCGAGTGGGGCGCCAAGCGTGCCGCCCTCGGCCACCCGGAGCCGTTCGGGCTGGAGATGATCGGCCTGGGCAACGAGGAGAACACCACCACCTTCGAGGCGAACTTCCCGGCGTTCCGGGACGCCATCGAGGCGCGGTACCCGGACATCACCATCATCTCCAACTCCGGCCCGGACGACGCGGGCGCGCGGTTCGAGGCCCTGTGGGACTACAACCGCCGCCAGAACGTCGACATGGTGGACGAGCACTACTACAACGACCCCGACTGGTTCCTGCTGAACCACCACCGCTACGACAGCTACGACCGCAACGGCCCGAAGGTGTTCCTGGGCGAGTACGCCTCGCGCGGCAACACGTTCTACAACGCCCTGGTCGAGGCCTCGTACATGACGGGCCTGCAGCGCAACGCCGACGTGGTCAAGCTGGCGTCCTACGCGCCGCTGCTGTCCAACGAGTCGTACGTGCAGTGGAACCCGGACGCCATCTGGTTCGACAACGACGAGTCGTGGAACACCCCCAACTGGGAGGTGCAGAAGATGTTCGGCAACAACGTCGGCGACGAGGTCGTGCCGAGCACCTTCACCGGCTCGGTCAACCAGTCGGTCGTCAAGGGCGGCGTCTTCCTGTCGACCTGGAACACCGCCGCGGCCTACGACAACGTCAAGGTCACGTCGAACGCCAACGGCGAGACGCTGTTCTCCGACGACTTCGCCAACGGTGACCAGTGGAACCCGACCGCGGGCAGCTGGGCCGTCTCCGACGGCCAGTACGTCCAGTCGTCCGCCACGACCACCGACGCGCGCAGCATCATCGACGACGCGTACGCGAAGGACTGGACGAACTACACCCTCGAACTCGACGCCAAGAAGCTCTCCGGCGCCGAGGGCTTCCTGATCGGGTTCGGCGCCAAGGCCACCAACGACTTCTACTGGTGGAACCTCGGCGGCTGGAACAACACCCGCTCGGTGCTGCAGAAGGCCTCCGGCGGCAGCGCGGTCGAGGTCAAGTCCGTCGAAGGGCACAGCGTGGACACCGGCGCGACGTACCGGGTGAAGGTCGTCGTCGCGGGCAACACCATCTCGCTGTACCTCGACGACCAGCTGCAGATGACCTATGAGTCCGGTGCCGACGAGAAGCTGTTCCAGGTCGTCACGCGGGACGAGGCCAGTGGTGACGTGGTGGCCAAGGTGGTCAACACCTCGACCGAGACCGTCCGCACGCGGGTCACGGTGTCCGACGCGGGCGTGCTGCCCGACGGCGAGGTCACGCAGATGACCGGTGCGCCCGGTGACACCAACAGCAAGGCCGAACCCACCAAGTTGGTGCCCACGACCCGGCCGATCAGCGGGCTGTCGAACGACTTCAGCTACGACTTCCCCGCGCACTCGATCACGTTCCTGCGGATGCGCACGACCGACGCCGTCGCCCCGGTCGTCGACGACGTGACCCTGCGGGGCACGACCGTCAACGGCTGGTACGGCGACCCGGTCACGGTGTCGGCGACCGCCACCGACGACCGGCGGCTGGACCGCATCGAGTTCCGCGTCGACGGCGGCGCGTGGGTGCCCGGCACGGAGGTCCAGGTCAGCGGCGACGGCCAGCACACCGTGGAAGTGCGCGCCGTGGACGCGGCGGGCAACGTCGGCGTGGTCCGTCCCGTGACGTTCGGCATCGACAGCACCGCCCCGGTCTCCAACGCCACCGTGGACAGCGTCGGTCGCACCGTCGCGATCCGGGCCGCGGACTCCGGGGTCGGCGTCGACCGGATCGAGACCCGGATCGGCACAGCCGACTGGCAGCCGTACCAGGGTCTGGTCGTGGTCGGCGACGCGGAGACCGCGGTGCAGTTCCGCGCGGTCGACCGGCTGGGCAACGTGGAGCAGCCCGGCACGGTCGTGGTGCCCGCCAAGCAGGTGCAGCTGAAGTCGACCACGACGACCGTGACGCCGTCGAAGCCGAGGGTCCAGCAGGGCACCACCGTCCCGCTGACCGTGAAGGTCGGCACCTCCGGCGGCACGACGCCGACCGGCGAGATCAGAATCCTGGAGTCGTCCGTGCCCCTGGCATCAGCGACGTTGACCAACGGAACCGCCACGGTGTCGCTGGACACCAGCGGCCTGAGCGTCGGTGACCACAGGCTCGTCGTGCGCTACCTCGGCGACGGCGGGCACAGCCCCTCGCAGACCAGCGTGGTCCTGCGGGTCACCAAGCGGAGAGGGTGATCGGGATGAAGATCGCCATGCGGAAGCGGACCACCGTCGTGCTGCTGGGTGCCGCACTCCTGGCGGGCGGGCTCACCGCCGTGCCCGCCCACGCGACCGAACCGGCCCTGGCCGTCTCGTCCGCGGCGGCGGAGACGGCGCAGGGGGCGGTCGACGCCGTCGCGCTGACCGACGCCGACGGCGTCCGGGGCAACCTCACCCTGCCCCTGACCGGCGCCTACGGCGCGACGTTGGCCTGGCAGTCGGGCAACGAGAGCGTCGTGACCGACACCGGCGAGGTCACCCGGCCCGCGCACGGCGGCGAGCCGGTGACGGTGGACCTGACCGTCACCGCCACGCTGAACGGCGGCACGGCGACCCGCACGATCGGCGTCACCGTGCTGCCGCTGCCCGCCCCGGCGGCGCGGGAGGCGTACTTCTTCCCGTACTTCGTCGGTGAGAGCACCGAGGACGGCGAGAAGATCTACTTCGCCGCGTCGAAGGGCAACGACCCGCTGTCCTGGGACGAGCTGAACAACGGCCGTCCCGTGCTCACCTCGACCATGGGGGAGCGGGGCCTGCGCGACCCGTTCCTGATCCGGTCGCACGAGGGCGACAAGTTCTACCTGCTGGCGACCGACCTGAAGATCTACGGCGGCAACAACTTCAGCGAGGCGCAGGAGTCCGGCAGCAAGCACCTGGCGGTGTGGGAGTCCACCGACCTGGTGCACTGGTCGGAGCAGCGGATGATCAAGGTGTCGTCCGACTTCGCGGGCAACACGTGGGCGCCCGAGGCGTTCTACGACGAGGCGTCTGGCAACTACGTCGTCTACTGGGCGTCGAACCTCTACCCGACGACCGACGTGGCGTCCCGCGACTTCCGGACCTCCTACAACCGGATGATGTACGCGACCACGCGCGACTTCCGCACGTTCAGCGAGGCGAAGCCGTGGGTGGACGTCAAGCGGGGCACCGGTCTGGGCATGATCGACGCTACCGTCGTGCGCGACGGTGACACGTTCTACCGGTTCATCAAGGACGAGGCGTCCATGACGGTCCGGCAGGAGAAGTCGACCGACCTGATGGCCCCGGTCACCGGGACGCTGCCGACCACCACGTCCGCGCCGTGGACCCTGGTCCGCGAGCGCATCGGCGTCGGCCAGCCCAACCCGTGGGGCGGCACGTTCACCGGCGGCGAAGGCCCGACGGTGTTCCGGGACAACTTGGTGCCCGGCCGCTGGCACATGCTGATCGACCAGCCGAGCTACCACGGTGGCCAGGGGTACCTGGCGTTCCGGACCGACGACATCGCGTCCGGTGTCTGGACGACGGTGCCGGACGCGGCGCTGCCGCGCAGCCCGCGGCACGGCACGGTCATCCCGATCAGCCAGGCCGAGCTGGACGCGCTGCGTGCGGCGATGCAGCCGAACCTGCTGGCCAAGTCGGTCGCGTCGGTGTCCGTGCGCACTCGCGAGGGTGTGGCGCCGGTGCTGCCGTCCACCGTGGACGTCACCTACGCGGACGGCTCGACCCGGGCGACCGCGGTCGACTGGGCCGACGTGGATCCGTCGCAGTACGCGTCCTGGGGTTCGTTCCCGGTCTCGGGCACGCTCACGGGCCAGGCGGTCCGCGCGACGGTGACGGTGATCGTGACCGACCACCTGGACCCGACGGTGTCGTTGAGCACCACGCCCGCTTCGCCGACCGGCGACTGGTTCACGGTCCCGGTCGACGTGAAGGCCACCGCCGCCGACGAGACCGGCGTGCAGTCGGTGGAGATCGCGGTGGACGGCGGCTGGCGGACCACCGACGTGGTGACGCTGACCGACGGCAGGCACACCGTGCAGGCCAGGGCGACCGACGTCACCGGCAACGTGTCCAGCCCGGTGACCCGGTCGATCAACGTCGACACTCAAGCGCCGGTCAGCCGTGCCACGTGGGACAACACGGCCCGGTCCGTGTCCGTCCTGGCCGCGGACGACACCTCCGGCGTCGCCCGGGTCGAGTACCAGCTCGGCGACTCGGCGTGGACGACCTACACCGCGCCGCTGACCTTCGGCGACGTCGCCACGACGGTGCGGTACCGGGCCGTCGACCACGCGGGCCACGTCGAGCAGGTCAACACGATCGCCGTGCCGCGCGAGACCCTCGACCGGAGCACCATGACCGCCACCCTGAACCGGGGCGCGGTCAAGCCGGGCGGCGACGCCTTCGCCCGGGTCGAGGTCGACGGCGGCCCGTTCACCCCGACGGGCACCGTCCGCATCATCTCCGGCGGTGACCTGGAGGTGGGCCGCGCGACCCTGGTGGACGGCCGCGCCACGGTCTCCATCGACACCGCCACGCTGGGCACCGGCCGCTGGTCGCTGACCGTGGTCTACGACGGCGACGTCAACCACGCCCCGTCGTCGACGACGGTCGTCCTGAAGGTCAACAAGCGCTAGGCCACTCACGGAAGCGGTCGTCCCGATCTCCACCGGGACGACCGCTTTTGTTTAAAACAACCTTAAAAATCACCGGCACTGGATTGACCGCACCAGGCCGCGGTTCGACCATTCCGAACAGGCATCCTTCCTGAGGAGGCGTGATGGGAGCCAGTCGGATCGTCGTCGGCTTGGACAACACGGCCGCCAGTGCCGCGGCTCTGAGATGGGCTGTTCGTCATGCGCCGGACGGTGGGGTGGTGGTCGCGGTGTCGGTGTGCGGCATCCGCACACCCACCGGCAGTACGGACCTCTTCCACACCGTCCGGCTGCGCATGGTGGACGACGCCGTGACGCGGATGCGGCAGCACCCCGGCGTACGCGTCGAGCAGTCGGTGCTCGACGGCGAACCGGGCCCGACGCTGGTGGGGCTCGCCGAGCAAGCCGACAGCCTGGTACTCGGCCGTCACGGGTACAACCGGGGCGGCCAGACCATCTTCGGGTCCGTGATCAGGCACTGCCTGCAGCACGCCACGTGCCCGGTCGTCGTGGTGCCGGTCGGGGCGGACCTCGCAGCCTGACCGCGCCCCGCCGGGTCCTGGACGACACCCACCGCTACCGCCCGCGCGACACGAGATCCAGCAGCCTCGCGTGAGTCTCGGCGTCGGCCGCGACGATGAGCCCTTGGACACCGGTGTGAACCGGTTGCCCCGCGAGTGTGGTCAAGCGTGGTCGACACCACCCTGGGACGGAACACCTCGGTGAAGCCATCGTCGGTCAGCAAGCCGGCCGCGAGGAACCACTCCTCGTTGGGAAAGGGCGGATCGAGGTTGAGCTCGACCAGGCCGCTGGTCGATTCGGGCCGCAACGGCACATCCCGCCTGTCACAACGGACGAAGGCCCCTCGCCGCCGGTCCAGAACACCTCGTGCGACAGCGGGTCGGCCGCAGCCGCGGCGGTGACGCGGTCGCCGACCCGCAACGCCACGTTGACCGCGACCAACGGGGTGCGCGCGGCGAAGTTGAGCGCCGGTGGCCGGGGCGTCGACTCGGACATCGCCGAAGGGCTCGCCTGGGCCGCCGACCACGGTGCCGAGGTCGTGAACCTGTCCCTGAGCGGTCCCGTCGACAGTCCTGTGCTGCACGACGCCATCCGGTACGCCGTGGACCGCGGTGTGGTGGTGGTCGCGGCGGCGGGCAACTCCGGCGGCGGCCTGCCCCAGTACCCGGCGGCCTACCCCGAAGTGCTGGCGGTGAGCGCGACCGACTGGAACGGCAACCTCACCGACTTCAGCTCGTGGGGCGAGCACGTCGACGTGGCGGCTCCCGGACTCGCCGTCACCTCGCTCGACGACGCGGCGCCGGACCGGACCCGGACCGGTTCCGGCACGTCGGTCGCGACCCCGATCGTCGCGGGCGTGGCGGCAGGTGGTGGACCGGATTCGTGCGGCTGCCCGTGACGCGGGCCCGCGTGGTATCGACCCGTACTACGGGCACGGGGTGCTCGACGCCTTCGCGGCCGTGGCTCGACGAGGTGGTCGAAGCCGGGCTGGCGACGGGCAACAAGAAGAACGCCCTGCTCTGCCTCATCGCCGCCCGTCGCATCGAGTCACCAGCCCCGAAGTTCCTGGAGGAGGTTCTGCACCGCGTACACCGGCTGGTCTGACGACGCCGGACCTACGGATGGTTCCCACCGTCCTCCGAGCTCGTGCGGGCCCGCTGAGTTCTCACGAATTCGAAGTGACCATCAGTGGGCACCCGGCGACTTGGGGGCACTTGACCAGCTGTCGGCAGTCGCACGCGAGTGTCGAGTTCAGTGTCTTCAGCCATGCTTGGCGTTCTTCGATTTCGCGCTGGATGGAGGCGCGGCGTTGGTCGGCGATCTCCTGCCAGGAGCCGCCGGACTCCTCGGCTTCGTCCAGCAGCGAGGAGATCTCCGTGAGGGTGAACCCGATGTTCTGGCACGTGCGGATCATGGACAAGCGGTCGAGCACATCGTGCGGGTAGTGCCTCTTGCCCCCGATCTTGCGGCCTTCTTCGATCAGGCCCACGCGCTCGTAGTAGCGCAAGGCCGACGACGCGATGCCCGTTGCTTTGGCCACGTGATCGATCGGTAGAACGTCTCCTGTCATGACCGCCCCCAGGTCAGTAGCCGGCAGCCCTGCCGCGCCGCGCGGCTGGGTCGGTCTGTCGGTCCAAGACGCATCCTGAGCGGTTCGCCTCCGGACGGGAAGTAGGCCGATCCGCTGATACTTGGAGGTCGCCCGTCACCGAGAGGTCAATCACGCCGTTATGCGTGACGTGGGTCACGCAACGTCGTGCTCTGGAGGCCTCCTCAACTGCGGCGAGGTGTGGTGCGGCGCGTGGCGGTCTGTTGACCGGGCGGTGCGTGGTTCGACGCCGCGGGCCGGGACGTTGGCCGCCTGTCCATCGGGTGGATCGGCGCGTCGGTGGTGCGGTGCGACGGTCCGCGAGGTGGCGCGCGGGCTGGTACGGGTGATGTCAATTCGGCTTCGTGCCGGCGGTGGTCGCGCGCTGTTTGGTGAGTCGTGGAATGGCGCGGAGGTAAACCACCATGCCGATGACCTCGACGAGCGTTTGGGCGACGATCACCGCCACCGCGACCGACATGGTCTCGGGTAGGGCCAACGCGAAAGGTAGTACGACCAGCGAGTTCCGGGCCGCGCCCGCGAAGATGACCGCTCGGCTGTCCGGCACGTCCAGGTGGAACAAACGCGCCACCGCCAAGCCGACGAAGGCCATCACGACGAGGAACGCGCCGTAGAAGGGCAGGACTGCGGCGATCTTGGTCAGGCTCCCGGTCAACGCGGGTACTTGCGACGACACCACGGTGATGAGCGTCGCCGCCATCAGCGGCACCGTGGCGCTGCTCGCCCTGAGGCTGAAGGTGTGGCCCGTTGGATGGCGGGCGGCCCAGACCTGGGTGATCCAGGCCAGGACCAGGGGAAGTGCGACGAGGAACAGGAACGCCTCGGCGAACGGTCCCGGTTCGACCATCGCGGTGGCACGCCCGTCCAGGAACAGCGCCAAGTAGGCGGGGAGGAGCAGCATCTGGGCGACCAGCAGGAGTGGCGTCGCGGCGAGCAGTCGTTGTCCGCTTCCCCCGGCCATGGCCGAGAAGACGATCACGTAGTCGACGCAGGGGGTCAGCAGCACGAGCAGGACGCCGAGGCGGACCGCGTGATCGGCGGGCAGGAGCGAGAACATGCCCGCGAGGACCAACGGCACCGCGACGAAGTTGACCACGAGGGTGGCGGCCAGGAACCTGCCCGCGCGGAACGACCGGGTCAACTCGCGCATCGGCACCTGGAGGAACGTGACGTAGAGCAGCGCACCCAGAACCGGCGTGATGGCGTGTTCCAGGGCGGGGACGGTTTCGGGTGCCGCCCACCCCAGGAGCAAACCGGCCGCCAGCGCGCCGAGGGAGATGGGCAACTGCCGTCGTTCCAGCAACGCCGCAACGCCCGCCCAGTGCGCAGCGGTCATCGAACGACATCTCCGACTGAAGAGAACGTGCGTGCCGATGGCGGTGGGGTCGGTGCGCCGGACCGCGTGCGACGGCCGTGGGCTCCGAGCGGCCCACCGTCCCGTTGCTCCGTCCGGCCCACTTCATTGGTCATGAATCCACGGTAAACCTTGGAGTCAGCTCCAAGGCAAGCTTCACCCACACGATGGGATGGCGTTTCTCCCACTCGTCCGCAGGGGGAACTGCCGGTCAATGGCGGCGCTCGATCCAGCTGCGCGCCCATCTGCTCTCGGCGAAGCGCGTGGCCCGGAGAGTCGTATTTCGCCAGGGCCACGTGTGACCTAGGTCACTGCGGATTCAGGTTGACTTTGGTGTGCGCTCCAACCCTTAACCTTCGCCCCTGCTGTCGGACTGTTCGGGGTCGCGCCGGTCACGGCTGCGGGTCGAGACACAGAGGGGAACGAATGTCCAACAAGGCGAAAAGTGGTCAGCGGGAAGCCGGTGGCGGATCCGGCTCGTCCCTGCTGACAGTGTGCCTGACGGTCGTGCTGTTCCCGTTGGCCATCACCGGTTCGTCGGTCGCGCTGCCCGCGATCAACGGCGAGTTCCACAACTCGCTGGCGGCCGGCCAGTGGGTGGTCAACGGCTACAACCTGACCTACGCGGCGTTCATGCTGGCGACCGGGTCACTGGCCGACCTGCTGGGTCGCCGCAAGATGTTCCGCGTCGGTGTGTCGCTGTTCGTGCTCGGCTCGCTGGTCTCCACGATCGCACCGGGGATCCTGTTGCTCGACCTGGCGCGCGTGGTGGCCGGTATCGGCGCCGCCGCCGCCACGACCAGCGGTAGCGCCATCCTCGCCGACACGTTCGAGGAAGGCCCGGCGCGGGCCAAGGCGTTCGGCATGTTCGGCACCGCGGTCGGCCTCGGCCTGGTGTTCGGTCCCAGCGTGTCGGGTGTGCTGATCAGTTCGTACGGTTGGCGCTCGGTGTTCCTGCTGCCCACGATCGTGGGCGTCGTCGTGCTGCTGTTGACCCGCGTGCTGCGTGAATCGCGCAACCCGCAGGCGAACCGGGTCGACTGGGCGGGAACGATCACGTTCACGCTCGCCCTCCTGCTGCTGATCTTCAGCCTCATCCAGGGACCGCAGTGGGGCTGGAGCGACCCCGTCATCATCACCACCCTGGTCGGCACGGTGGTGGCACTGATCGCGTTCGTGGTCGTGGAACGCCGCCAGGAACAGCCGATGTTCGACCTGGGGCTGCTCAGCCGGCCGAAGTTCCTGGGCGTGTCGCTGGCGACCATCCCGGTGGTGTTCGGCTTCGCGCCGCTGGTGATCTACCTGCCGTCCTACCTGGCCTCCGTCGACGGCTTGGCGGCGGCGCAGATCGGTGCGGTGATGCTGATGCTGACCGTGCTGGCGCTGGTGTTCCCCGGCGTCGCGGGCATGGCGGTGAAGTGGGTTCCGGCGTGGGTGCAGATCACGCTGACCGCGGCGCTGGCCGCGATCGGCCTGGCGTGGCTGACCGTGATCGAACCGGGCATCGGCTACCTGAACCTTTTGGGGCCGCTGGCCTTGATCGGCATCGCGGTGGGTATCTCGTTCGGCTTGTTGGACGGGGCCGCGGTCAGCAGTGTCGAGGCCACGCGCGCCGGTATGGCGGCGGGCATGTTCAACACCGTGCGCCTGACCGGCGAGACCATTTCCATCGCGGTGGCCGGCGCGCTGCTCGTCAGCTTCACCCAGAACGCGGTCAGCGAGCGCGCGGCCCAGTTCGGTCCGTACTCCGACGACCCGAACGGTCTGGCCAACGCCCTCAACCAGGGCGACCTCGCCCGCGCGGCCGAGACGATCCCCGAAGACCAGCGTGAGGCGTTCACCCGGGCGGCGGGTGAGGCGTTCGCCTCCGGTCTGCACGGCCTGCTCTGGGTGATGTCGGCCCTTTGCGCGGTCGTCTTCGTCGTGATCGCCTTGCTGCTGCGGGAACGCCGGTCCGCTGCCTCGAAGGTCGACGCGAAGGCATCGCGCTGACGACACGCGTCGGGGAACGTTCGCCCCTCGGGAGCTTCGAGGGGCGAACGTTCGCGCGTTCACCGCAGGCGGGTCGAGGCGCTCGGAGATCGCCCGTTCGGTGACTTGAGGTTGGTCCGCACACCAACCCTTAGTGTCGGGTTTCGCCATCACTGACTACGGATCGCCTCTGGGGCAGATCGGGCGGGAGGTGCGCATGGGCTCCAACTCACGTGCCCGTGCCGCTGCGCTGCACCAGCAACGCAGGCGGACGATCGCCGTGATCTGCGGGCTGGCTTGCGTCGCGGCTTTCATCGGCTTGGCCGTGATCGCCACGGCGGGCGGTGGAGCGCAAGGCGCGGACAACTCCCCGGCCCCGGCGTCACCGGGCACGACCTTCCCCGACTTCACCCTGACCGAGCTGGACGGGACGAAGGTCGACAAGTCCGTCCTGACGGGGAAGAAGTCCCTCATCTGGTTCACCGACTCGACCTGCGCGCCCTGCCAGAGCGGCGCGGTCAAGGTTCGCGAGGTCGATGACGAGTACGGGGGAGAGGCGTTCGAGGTCGTCGCGGTGTTCGTCAACCCGCGTGAACCCGAGACGTCCCTTCGGTCTTGGCGCGACACCTACGCGCGCCCCGACTGGCGGACCGCGTACGACGCGGACGGAGTCCTGTCCGGCAAGGTGGGCCTCAAGTACCTCGACACCAAGTACCTGCTCGACGAGCGCGGTGAGGTGGTCGACGTCGACTCGGCGCCCGTGGACGCGGCCTACATCGCGCGGCTCAAGAAGGAACTCGGGCGCTGATGCCGATCACCTTCGCCCTGCTGGCGGGCGCACTGGCCACGCTGAACCCCTGCGGGTTCGCCGTCCTGCCGGCGTTCCTGTCCTACTACGTCGGCACCGACGACGACCACCTGCCCGGTGCGTCGAGCCGCGGCCTCCAAGGCATCCTGGTCGGGTTGACCGTCTCGGCGGGGTTCCTCGCGGTGTTCAGCGTGCTCGGCATCCCGGTCGTCCTCGGGATCGGGCAGGTGTCCAACGCCGTGCCGTGGATCGGCTTCGCACTCGGGTTGGTGATGGTGGGAGCCGCGATCGCCACCCTGATGGGCAAGTCGATCGGCGTTCGCGCCCAAGGACCCAGGATCGCCCGGAACGACCGGGGCGTGCGCACGATGTTCTTGTTCGGACTCGGCTACGGGTTGGCCTCCCTGGGCTGCACCATGCCGATCTTCCTCGTGCTGGTCGGTGCGTCCCTGGCCACCGGTGGCGGGATGGCTGCCGTCGTGGTCTTCGGGTTCTACGCGATCGGCATGGCCGTCGTCCTCATGGCACTGTCCATCAGCACGGCACTGTTGCGCGGGGGCATCACCCGGTTGTTGCGCCGAGCCCTGCCGCACATGAGGTGGTTCAGCGGTGGCCTCCTGCTCCTGGCGGCCCTGTACCTGACCTACTACTGGGGCTCGGTGCTCTACCGGTCCGCCGACGCACGTGCGGGCGATCCGGTGATCGCCTTCGTCGAGGGAAGCGTCGCGCGCCTCCAGGCGATGACCGACTCCGGTGGCGGCCGGTGGCTCATGCTCGCCTCGCTGCTCGTCGTCGCGGCGGCTGTGCTCATCTGGCTGGTCAAGTGGGCCGGCCGCCCGCACGCCCCGACCGATCCCCTGGCCGAACCCGAACGCCGAGGACAGGCCACATGAATCAGCGGTGTGCCGGCTCCGCCGCTGCTTCGGGCGTCCCCTGCCTCGCAACCCCCAGCACGCGAGGCAGGGGACGCCCCAGGACTCCGGTCCACGTAGCGCAACCCGCCGTGCGGCACTCAGCCCGATTCGGCTGCGACACCAAGGCCTGCTCAGAGATGGGGAACGAGATCCATGCACCGACCTGATGTGAGCGCGTCGAGCCACCCTCGAAACGTGCGTCCGGCGCACACGGGATCCGAGGGGATGACGGTTGCCGGCCTGGCGCGGCGTGCTGGGGTGACCAGCGACAGCATCCGCTACTACGAGCGAGTCGGCCTGCTGCCCCAGCCGCCTCGCAGCGGATCCGGCTACCGCCGGTACGGCGAGGATGCCGTCGACCGGCTCCGCTTCATCCAGGGCGCGCAACGACTCGGCTTGCGCCTGCGGGAGATCTCCGAGCTGCTCCAGATCCGCGACACGGGTCAGTGCCCGTGCGGCGACGCGGCGGTCCTGCTGCGCGACCGCATGGAAGAACTGGACAACGAGATGAAGCGCCTGGAAGCGCTCCGGGTCGAGTTGTCGGCCATGGTCGACCAACTCCCCAGCAACGAGTGCCCCAACCCGGAACCCGGTGTGTGGAAGCCGGTTGTCATCACGGGCGGCTGACCACGTGCCGCCGCTGGAGTGTGGCGGGGTTGACTTGAAGCCAGGTTCAACCGTGACACTGGGATCAGTTGTCCAACCGGATGATGGGAATGTCATGACGAGGCCGTCGTCGCGACCGGCGGTCCTGGGGTAGATCGATCACGGGCGTTCAACCGGCGGTCCCGATCACGGGGGCATGGTCGAACAGAATCGTTCGCACTATCGGATGGGGTGTTGCGCGCTCATCGGCAGCGCGAATTCGACACCCGCCGTACGAAGGGTTGGCAGTTGATGGGTGCTACCACCAAAGTGCTGAAGAAGGCTTACGACGCCACGTGGGGGAAGTACGTCTTCGCCGGGATGTACGACAAGTTCCTGGCGAAGGTGGAGGGCTACGGTCTTTCGGAGAAGCGTGCGGAGTTCCTGAAGCCCGCCTATGGCCGGACGATCGAGTTGGGCACGGGTACGGGTCTGAACTTGCCGCACTACCCGGACGCGGTGGACGAGTTGATCCTGACCGAGCCGTACCCGCACATGGTGGCCAAGCTGGAGGAGAAGGTCCGCGACAACCCGCGGCGCATCCAGTTGGTGGTGGCGGGCGCGGAGAAGTTGCCGTATCCGGACGGTTACTTCGACACGGTGGCCGCGGCGATGATCCTGTGCACGGTGCCGGATCCGCAGCCGGCGTTGCGGGAGATCGAGCGGGTGTTGAAGCCGGGTGGGCAGTATTTGTTCCTGGAGCACGTCCGCAACAGCGACCCGAAGGTGGCGCGGAAGCAGGACATCATCCAGAAGGGTTGGTACTGGTTCGGCAACGAGTGTCACTGCAACCGTCCGACGGTGCAGACGTTGCAGAACTCGTCGTTGGAGATCGCGGATCTCCAGGAGACGAAGATGCCGGGCGCGTGGGAGTTCATCGAGGCCATGGTGATCGGCCGCGCTGTGCGTCCCCTGTCGGACAAGGTGTCGGCGACTCTCCCGATGGCGACGGCCGGCCACTCCGACGACGCTAAGCACGACGACGCCGACTGCGATTGCTGATCCGATCTTGTGGCGTGACCGCGCCCGAGGCGGCCCGGCCTCGCGAGCACACGGTTGTTCGGGTTCGCCTCGCGATGGCCACAAGCCCCGCCGCTTGACCTGCCTGTCGGCGGTCAGTGGGATGGCGCGCTGACAGGAATGCGGCGCGGGTCCTGCTCCCGATCTGATCGGGAGCAGGAATTCCCATCGTCGTTCCAGGGTGCCGTTCGTAGTGATCACTTGTCTTTGATCCGGCGAGTTCACCGGTACGGGGGAATTGTGGTTGTGTCGCCCATCGGCACCATCCAGCCGGTCACCGACATGGTGTTCTGCACCGTGCGGGAGCTGCCGGTCCTATGGTGACCACCAGACTTGTGCTCGTGCACCACGCCGGCGGGTCGCGGCTGCTCTACCGCGGCTGGGAGCGATTGCTGCCCGCCGACTGGGAGGTCGTCGCCCTCGATGCCCCCGGTCGGGGGCGCGCACACAACACCCCCGCCTCCGACAACGTGGAGGCGTTGGCCGACCGCCTGCTGGACCGCGTGCTCACCGGCCCCGAGACCCGCTTGGCGTTGTTCGGGCACAGCACGGGTGCCGCGCTCGTGACCCGCATGGCTTCGAAGATGGTGGCCGCTGGAACAAGACCGGTGTGGCTCGGTCTGTCCGGCTGGACCGGCCGGGTGGCCGACGTCCCGGCGGCGGTGCGCGACTTGACCGACGAGAAGTTGCTCCCCTTGCTGCACAGGTGGGGCGGAACGCCCAGCACGCTGCTCACCGACGCCGGGTTGCGCGGACAAGTGCTGCCGCTCGTGCGCGCCGACTTGGAGGCTCTGGCCGGGTTCGACCCGATGGCCGACCGCTCGTGGCTGACGCTGCCGTTGTCGTTGTTCAGCGGCCTGCACGACCCGGGTGCCGGTGTCGCCGAACTCGCGGTGCTCGCGGCCCGGGCGCCGCGGTTGCTCAACGTGCACCTGCACCCGGGCGACCACTTCTACCTGACCGAGCACCCGGCGGACGTGGCCGCGCAGATCACCGCCGACCTCGGCACCGCCTTGCGGTGGCGTGAGGTCCAATCCCGGCCGCGTCGCGCGACGAGGAGTGACTGACGTGGCCAAGACAGCCTTCCTCCTCCCCGGACGAGGCACCTACCGGCTCGGCGTGCTGACGGGCGAGGCTGCCCGATGACCGTCGCGGTGGTCGGCGCCTTCACCGAGGATGGACTCGCCGCCCGGATCGCCGACCACCTGGCCGGCCGAGAGGCACCGGTGTCGCGGGTCGACCCGGATGCGTCGACCGGACTTGAGACTGCGGACGTCGTCGTCCACGTCGTGGACGACGACAGCTACGCCTTGCCCGCCGTGGCAACCCACATCAGGTTTCTCGCGCAAGACGCCGTGATCGTCTTGGACGCACGCTCGGCGTTCACCGTGCCGGACCGGGACCTGCCGTGGCCCGCGAGCGACCGGCCGCGCACCGTCGCCATCTCGGCCATGGGGTTCGGCGGCACGAACGGACACCTGTTGCTCACCGACACGGCCCCCGGCCTGCCGTCCCAGGCGCCACCCGCCGACGACCCGCTGGTGGTCACCGCCTGGGCGGTCGAGCTGCCCGGCTCGCCCGACCGCGGACAGGTGGTGGAGTGGCTGCGCGGTGCTCCAGCGGACTGGCCCACGCGGTTCGCCGTCGATGACATCCGACCCACGCCCTTGGACGCGAGCCTGGCGCCTTCGGCGATCGCGGCGATGGACCTGAGCCAGCTGATCGCCATCCGCTGCGCCGACGCGCTCGTCGGCCCCTGGACCTCGGACCGGGAACTGGCCGACCGCACGGGCGTGTTCGTGGGGCACACCGGGCCGACCCGGGCCGCCGTGGACCACGACCTGCGGTGCTACCTGCGGGATCTCGCGGCCCGCGTGGGGCAGCACGTCGAGCGGTTCGAGGAGCGGGTCGTGCGGCCCGCCATGGCCGCCGTGCCACCGGCGACCGAGGACACCTACCCGGGGCTCATGCCGAACACCATCCCCGTCCGGCTCGCCCAGCGGTACGACCTGCACGGACCCAACATGGCCCTGGACGCCGGCCTCGACTCGTTCACCTCTGCCCTGGTCACCGCCGTCCACTCACTACGGGACGGCGAGACCGACCTGGCCATCGTGATCGGAGTCGCCGCAGCCGCGGATCACGTCCGTCCGCGCGACGGGCGCGAACCGGCGGAGGCTGCAGCCGGAGTGGTGGTGACCCGGCGGTCCGTCGCCGCCGCCCACGGGCTGCCCGAACTGGCCGTGCTGGAGCTCACCGCGCCGGTCGGCACGAGCACCCACGCTTCTGCGTGCTCCTCGCCGGCGGTGGCCTCGTCGGGTGGACGTGACCGCCAGGTGCGAAGGCGACGCCGTAAGGGTTGTCCTGAGCAGCCCGCCCTCGGGCCCCGTGCCGGCACAGGAGCACGCCGGGATGACCGTCCACCTCGGCACGGCGACCACCGGCGGACGTTCCACCGGGCCGCGCCCACCCGGCGCGGACGTGCCGGACGTCTACCAGCTGGGCGGGTCGATGCGGCTGCGCGGAGCATTCGCCGGCCTGCACAGCGCCCGCCTGCACCCCGACGGCGGATCTGCCCTGTACCGGCTGCCGTCCGACGAACACCGCTTCGACGGCTTCCTGTTGCCGACAGTGGCGAACCACCACCGTGCCGAGCAGACATCCCACGACCGGAGCAGGGGCGCACGACGCCGGCTGAACCACGTCAGTCCACCGTGACGAGTCCACTGCCCAGCCGCGGCGGCATCGTCCGGCCGCGAGGCGACCGGCCGGCTTCGAGAGTCGGTCCAGCGTGACGCACGGGTCAGGTGTTCGGCGCGATCGTCATCAGGGGACAGCCTTCGACCTGCGGACACTTGACCAATTGCGGACAACCGCAGGCGAGGGTCGAGTTCAGCGTGTCCAGCCAGGCTTGGCGCTCTTCGATCTCGCGCTGGATGCAGGCGCGACGTCGCGCTGCGATCTCCTGCCACGAGCCGCCCGACTCCTCTGCTTCGTCCAGCAGCGAGGAGATCTCCGTGAGGCTGAACCCGATGTTCTGGCAGGTGCGGATCATGGACAGGCGGTCGAGCACATCACGCGGGTAGTGCCTCTTGCCGCGGATCTTGGGTCCTTCCTCGATCAGGCCCACCCGCTCGTAATAACGCAGTGCCGATGACGCCACACCCGACAACTTCGCCACTTGGTCGATCGGCAGCATTTCTCCTGTCATGATCGTCCCCCAGGTCGGTCGGCCCGGCAGCCCTGCCGTGCGGCTCAGCAGCGTCGATCTATCGGTACGGGATGCATCTTGAACGGTACGGGTGTGGACCGGAAGTGGACCGGATCCGCTGGTGGAGTGAGTCGGCGCACGACGGGCGCGGCATTCCTCCCGCTTATGTGACACAGGTCATATGGGTAGAGGTGTCGAGGTTGGTTCTGCTCCGAGGCTCAAGGTTCGTGACAGCTCCGGCACGGGATCGTGCGGTGTCGATCATGGCCGCGACCTGCTCGTCGGAAGATGCGGTTTCCCGAAGCTATGAGGTGGGCGGCATCGCTTGGCCAGGCCGGCGGTCCCAGGCCGGGGCGGTGGCCCCGCGAGCCGCGGTGTGCGGGACCGGATGATCACCAACGCCTCGAACGAAACTTCGGCACGGGTCGGGCGATTACTCGAGAACGCTCGGAGTTCGTGTGCCGTGTTGCTTTCCCACGGCACGGAATCTGCCTGTGGCCAACCCGACTGCCAGTGTACCGAAGAGGGTTGAACCCTGCCGCCGTGCTGCGCCACTCGCTCGTCAGAGCGGTTATCGACGGGCTTCTCCCGCTGATGCGGCAGCGGTTCCGGCCGGAGTTCCAAACACGTCGAGGAAGAGTTCCGCCGCCTCTTCGGGTGCGCGTGCCTCGAGGATCAGTTCACCTGCTGTGAGGTGGAGGGTGAAATCGAAGAACGCGCAGCAACGTTGTTCAGCCGATGCGAGTTCCGCCGCCTGGCCTGCCCGTGCGCTCGGAAGCCGCCAACGCAGCCCGTTGGCGATGCCCTCGGGTCGGGAACCCTTGAGCAGGTCGCGCCACTCGCCGACCCGCTCCGCCTGCTCATCGCCCGTCAAGGTGCAGGCGATCGGCACGCCGGACACCGGCTGGATGTCCAGCTGCCGTGCCGAGGGCATGACCACCGGTGAGTCGAACCGGGGAACCCGGTCCTGACGTCCGCACGCCCCGGTCGACTGCTGCGCCGTTCGGCTCACCTCATCGGTCATGGATCCACGGTAAACCTTGGAGAACGCTCCAAGCTAACCTCGTGCACCCGATGGGGTGACCTCTTTCGTGCCTTGCCTCCTTGCGCGGACTTCGTTGCGAGTCGCTGGAGTTCTTCTGCGCACTGCTGTCAGCCGGTGACGACAAAGGCCGCTGGGTCCGTGCCCGAGAGCAGGGACCCAGCGGCCTTGGCCGAGCGGGCTCGGCTAGTCGATGCGGGCGCTGATGGCCACGCGGTTGAAGGCGTTGATCACGGCGACGACCCAGACGACCTGCTGGGTGAGGGCCGGGCCGAGGTCGGCGATGGCGGCGTCGAGGACCTCCTCGTCGACGTGCGTGTCGGCGACCAGGGTGATGGACTCCGCCAAGGCGAAGATCTTGCGCTCCTGGTCGGTGAACGCGACGTTGGTCCGCCAGTCCGCGACGTTGTCAACGCGGTCCTGCGTTTCCCCCGCGTGCAAGGCCTTCTCGATGTGCATGCGCACGCAGTAGGTGCAGCCGTTGACCTGCGAGCAGCGGAGCTTGATCAGCTCCACCAGTCCGAGGGGGAGTTCGGCGTCGTCGTCGATGGCCTTGGACATCGTGCTCATCGCGGCGAAGCCGGGGCCTGCGAACGGGTCGAGCTTGGGCATCGTCTCTCCATGGCTGGGAAATGGGGGACGGCGGCGGTGTCACCGGGTGGGGGGAGCCCGGTGACACCGCCGCCAAGCGGCAGTCGGGTACGGCTGCCCTCGGTCAGTCGCTGGTGCGCCGACCGAATTCGACTTGCTGGACCGCCTTGTCGGAGGAACCGCAGCCGCAGTTGTCGCCGCAGCCGCCGCCGGAGGCCACGGGCTGCTCCAACGGGACGATCTTCGGCGCCGCGGGCTTGGGTGCCTCGACCTGAGGCGCCTCGGCCTTGGTGCCGCAGCCGCAGTCGTCGCCGCAGCCGCCACCTGCGGTCACCGACTCGACCACCGGCAGTTCGAACGCGGTCTTCGGCAGCGTCGCCGAGTGCTCGGCCCTCGCCTTGGTAGGAGCTGTCACGGTCGTCCTCTGCTTTCCGCTCTTGCCGCCGCGCAGCAGCCGCAGGCCGTTGGCGATGATCACGAGGGCGAACGCCTCGTTGATCAGCACACCTTGGGTCAGGTTGAACGCGCCGATCAGCGCCGCCACGACCAGAGCCGCGATGACGATCAGCGACACCGCGACGTTCTGCGCGATGATCCGGTTCGCCCGCCGCGCCAGTCGCACGGTGTAGGGCAGCTTGGTCAGGTCGTCGGACATCAGGGCGACGTCGGCGGTCTCCATGGCCACGTCCGTGCCCGCAGCGCCCATGACCACCGCGACGTTCGACGTGGCGAGGGCCGGTGCGTCGTTGACGCCGTCGCCGACCATGGCGACGGTGCCGCGCTCGTTGCGCATGGCGGTGATCTCGGCGCTCTTGTCGGCGGGCATCAGCTCCGCCCGGACGCTCTCGATACCGAGCTGGTCGGCGATCGACCGGGCCACGCGCTCGCGGTCACCGGTGAGCATCACGGTGTGCGTGACGCCGAGCGACCGCAGTTCCGCGATGGCGGCCTTGGCCTCCGGGCGCAGCTCGTCCGCCACACCCAGCAGGCCGATCAGGGCGCCATCGGCGGTGACGGCCACCGGGGTGGCCCCCGCCTGCTCGATCTCGGCCAGCGCGGCGGCGGCCGAGGCGTCCTTGCTGTAGTCGGCGACGCGGCCGACCGCGATCCGGCGGCCGTCGACGGTGGCCTCGGCGCCCTTGCCTGCCACGATCGACACGTCGTCCGCGGGGCGGACGTCGATGCCGCGGTCCCGGGCGGCGTGCACGATGGCTTCGGCGATCGGGTGGGTCGCGGCGGCTTCGACCGCGGCGGCCAAGCGCAGCAGTTCGTCGTCGCGGTCGCCGTCCAACGTGTGCACGGCCACCAGAGCCGGGCGGCCCAGGGTCAGCGTGCCGGTCTTGTCGAACGCGACCGCCTTGAGCCGTCCGAGTTCCTCCAGGTAGGCGCCGCCCTTGATGAGCACGCCGTCACGTGCCGCGCGTGCCACCGCGGACACCACGCTCACCGGCACGGACAGCACCAGCGCGCAGGAACAGGACACGATCAGCACGACCAAGGCCCGGTAGAACGCGTCGGTGAAGGTCAGCCCGAACACCAGCGGCCCGAGGACGACCATGAGGACCGCCACGCCGATCATCGCCGGCGTGTAGATCGCGCCGAACTTGTCGGCGAACCGCTGCGCCCGGCCGCGGTTCTGCTGCGCCTCCTCGACCTCGCGGATGACGCGGGCGAGGACGGTGTCCTGGTACTGCTTGGTGACCTTGACGCGCAGGGCGCCGTCACCGTTGAGGGTGCCGCCGTAGACGGCCTCGCCGGGCACGACCTCGACCGGCATCGACTCCCCCGTGATGGCGGAGGTGTCGATCCAGGAGGCGCCCTGGGTGACCTCGCCGTCGGTGGGCAGCCGGGCGCCGGGGCGCACCAGCACCAGGTCGCCGACTCCCAGCTCCTCGACCGGCACCGTCTCCACGGCGCCGCCGAAGGTGAACCGCTCCGCTCGACGCGGCGCCAGGTCCATCAGCTTCTGGATGGACTTGCGCGCCCGGTCGGCGACGAAGGACTCCAGGATGATGCCCAGGGAGAAGATCACCACGACGCAGGCGGCCTCGACGAACTTGCCGAGGGGGATCGCGCCGATGACCGCAACGACCAGCAGCACGTTGATCGTGAACCGCTTGTTGCGCAGCATCATCAGGGCGTTGCGGCCCGGGTAGATGATGCCGAAGGCGATGGAGATGATCGCCAGCGTGTTGGCCAGCGTCGTGGCCTCGGGCGCGCGCCGGGTCACGATGTCGGCACCGACCATGAACAGCGCGGCGATGCCCAAGAGGATCATCTCGGGACGCAGCCACCAGCGCGACTTCTTCTGCGGCGCCTCGTCCACGACCGCCGGCTTCTCCGGCTCCAGGGTCAGCCCGGAGGCGGCGGCGGTGCGCAGGAGCACGGTGTCGCTGAGCGTCTTCGGTGCCTGGATCGCGAGCACGCCGGACGCGGAGAGCATCTTGACGTCGCGCACGCCCTCGACCCGGCGCAACGGCGTGAGGTCGCTGGCGCACTCGACGCAGCCCGCGAGGACGCGGTACCGCCGCACCTCCAGGCCCGTTTCCGCCGGAGCGTCCGCCCCGTTGGTTAGGGGTTGTGTGGTCACTGCAGGTCACCCGCCTGTTCGCATAGGGAAGACCACCTAGCGCAACCGACGGTAAAGGTTGGACCCCACTCCAAGGTCAAGCCTCACTTTTCGCCGCTTGACTTGAAGCCGAGTTCAACTTCGAGACTAGCCGCTGCCACCGTGTGAGGAGGAGATCGGTGACTTACGTGATCGCGGAACCCTGTGTCGACGTGATGGACAAGGCGTGCATCGAGGAGTGCCCCGTCGACTGCATCTACGAAGGCGACCGCATGCTCTACATCCACCCCGACGAGTGCGTCGACTGCGGCGCGTGCGAGCCGGTGTGCCCGGTCGAGGCCATCTACTACGAGGACGACGTGCCGGAGCAGTGGGCGCACTACACCAAGGCCAACGCCGACTTCTTCGCGGAGCTGGGGTCGCCGGGTGGCGCCTCGAAGGTCGGCAAGGTCTCGGCCGACCCGCAGGTGATCAGGGATCTGCCCCCGCAGGGCGACCAGGCCTGATCCACCTCATCGGCACGACCGGCAGTCCACCCCCGCGGCGGCTTCGACACGTACCCGGAAGACGAGGGGACACCATGACCACCATCGATCCCATGCCGCCCATCCTCGGCGAACTGGCACGCACGGAGATCAGGGTCCGGCTCGTCGGCAACAACGAGCTCGAGGTCAGCGCGCCGCGGGGTGCGCTGTCGGCTCACCTGCGCGACCGCATCGTCGCCGACAAGCCGGCGATCATCCGCTGGCTGTCCGGAGCCGCGCGCACCGCGCACGCCCTGCCGCAGGTCGTGCCGGACCCGGCGGCGGCCGACGAGCCGTTCCCGCTGTCCGACCTGCAGACCTCGTTCCTGGTGGGCGCCGCCGAAGGGTTGGAGTACCACGTCCGGCCGCACCAGTACATGGAGTTCGACCTGGTCGACCTCGACGTGGAGCGGTTCGTCGACGCGGTGAACCGCAACCTGCTGCGGCAGCGGGACAACCTGGTCGCGGTCACCGAGGACATGAGGCTCCGTCGCATTCCCGACTTCGTGCCGTTGAAGCCGGTGGTCCACGACTTCCGGGGACTGTCCGCGGAGCAGGCAGGGCGTGAGCTGCTGCGCATCCGCGAGGGAGTCCGCCGCCGGCAACTGCCGCTGGACCGGTGGCCGTGGCTGGACATCCAGATCAGCCTGCACGGCGAGCGTGACGCTCGCATCCACTACAACAACAACAACTTCTTCAGCGACGGCATGGGCACCAGCCGCTTCCTCGACGCCGTGTTCGGGCTCTACCGCAACCCGGGACTCGTGCTGCCGGAGCTGGAGATCAGCTTCCGCGACTGCGTCGTCACGCTCTCGGAGATCGAGCGGTCACCTCTCGGCCACGAGTCGGAGAAGTACTGGCGGGACCGCATCCCGGAGTGGCCCGACGCACCGTCGATCCCCCTGGTCACCGGCAGCCAGGCCCAGGGCAGGTCGGAGCTGAACCGGCGTGAGCTCGTGCTGTCCGCCGAGCAGTGGACCGCCCTCAAGCGGCGGGCCCGAGCCCACGGCCTGACCGACAGCAACGTGATGTACGCGGCCTACGCCGAGGTCGTCGCCACGTGGAGCGGCACGAAGCACTTCCTGCTCAACAACATGGTCACGCACCGCCTGCCGCTGCACCCGCAGATCGGCGAGGTCATGGGCAACTTCGCCTCCCTGTACCCGCTGGAGGTCGACTGGCGAGGTGACGAGACCTTCGAGCTCAAGGCACGGCGGCTGCGCGCCCAGGTGCTGCAGGACATGCAGCACACCCACTGGAGCGGCGTGCAGGTGCTCCAAGCGCTCAACCAGCACCGCCGCACGCCAGGCCGTGCCGCGTGCCCCTTCGTCATCAGCAGCGGCCTGTTCATGGGCAAGTTCGACCGGCCGACCTACTCCACCCTCGAAACACCGCAGGTGCTGCTCGACTGCCAGTTCTGGGAGCAGGACGACGGCACGATGTGGATCGCCTGGGACGTCATCGAGTCCATGTTCCCCGACGGCGTGATCGATTCGATGCTCGACGCGTTCCACCGGCTCGTCGTCGGCCTGGCCAATGACGACACCTGGTGGCAGCGCACCGCCTTCGACCTCGTCCCCGGCCACGACCTCGCCGCTCGGCGAGCGCTCAACGAGCTGCCGCACCACGTACCCGAGGGCCTGTTGCACGACGCGCTCGCCGAGCGCGCCGTCGACTCGGCCGACCGGGTCGCGGTGCGCACGCCGACGTCCACGGTCACCTACCGCGAGCTGCACGACCAGAGCACGCACGTCGCGGCGTCCCTGCGCAACGCGGGCATGACCCCGGGGCAGCTCGTGCCGGTCGTGCTGCCCAAGGGGTGCCGGCAATCGGTGGCCGTGCTGGGTGTGCTGTCCGCGAGCGGTGCCTACGTCCCCATCGACCCCGAGTGGCCCGCCGATCGGATCGCGCACCTGCTCAAGGCGACCGAAGCCGAGCACGTCGTGACCATCGACGCCCTGCACGACCGGATCGCCGGTCTGGGCGACGTGACCGTCCACGTGGTCGGGTCCGGGGTCGTCGAGGTCCCCGCCGAGCCCGCACCCCGGCGGGACCCGCTGGACCTCGCTTACGTGATCTACACCTCCGGGTCCACGGGCACCCCCAAGGGCGCCGCCCTCGACCACCGCGGACCGCTGAACACCATCCTCGACATCAACGAGCGCTTCGGCATCGGTGCGTCGGACGTCGTCTTCGGCATCTCCTCCCTGTGCTTCGACCTGTCCGTCTACGACGTCTTCGGCACCGTCGCGGCGGGTGCGACCCTTGTGCTGCCCGACCCGTCGGAACTGCACGACCCCCGCGCCTGGGTGTCCACCATCCGGTCGGCTGGTGTCACGGTCTGGAACTCGGTGCCGGCGCTCATGCAGTTGGCCGTCGAGGAGGCCGAGGCGACCGGTCTGGGCCTGCCGTCACTGCGGGTGGTCATGCTCAGCGGCGACTGGATCCCGGTCGACCTGCCCGACCGCATCCGCCGCGTCGCGCCGAACGCCCGCGTCATCAGCCTGGGCGGCGCGACGGAGGCGTCGATCTGGTCGATCTACCACCCCGTCGACGCGGTCGACGCGGCCTGGACCAGCATCCCCTACGGCAAGCCCTTGGGCGGGCAGACCTGGCACGTGCTGGACGAGACCGGCGCCGACGCGCCGACCTGGGTGCCCGGCCACCTGCACATCGGTGGCGTCGGCGTGGCCGTCGGCTACTTCAACGACCAGGAGCGCACCGACGCCGCTTTCGTCACCCACCCGAGGACCGGCGAGCGGCTCTACCGGACCGGCGACCTCGGCCGCTACCTGCCCGACGGCACGATCGAGTTCCTCGGCCGGGCCGACTTCCAGGTCAAGATCCAGGGCTTCCGGGTCGAACTGGGCGAGATCGAGCACGTCCTCGCGCAGCACCCGGCGGTGTCCAGGGCACTGGTCACGGTCCGCGACACGGTCGCCGGCCGCCAGCTCGTCGGCTTCGCCGCCGCGACCGGGGTCGACGGCCAACAGGTGCGCGAGTTCCTCGCCGACCGGCTGCCCCGGTACATGGTGCCCGCCAACGTGACCGTGCTCGACCGGCTGCCGCTGACCTCCAACGGCAAGGTCGACCGGCGCGCTCTCGACGCGCTGGCCCCCGTGGACGGCGAGCCGACCCGGGAGTACGTCGCGCCACGCACCGACCTCGAAGCCGAGGTCGCCGCCATCTGGGCCGCGGTGCTCGAAGTGCCGCGGGTCGGCGTGCTCGACGACTTCTTCGAACTGGGCGGCCAGTCCTTCGCCGGACTTCGGGTGATCAGCCAGATCTCCCGGCAGCTCGGCAAGCGCCTGTCGCTGGGCGCGCTGCTGTCCGGGCGCACCGTCGCGGCTCTGTGCGAGCACCTGAGCCAGGCGCGAGCCTGGTCGACGCTGGTCCCGCTGCGTGAGAACCCCGGCAAGCCCAGGGTCTTCCTGGTCCACCCGGCCGGCGGCAGCGTGCTGGCCTACCGGCCGCTGGCCGAGTCGGTCGACGCCGACTGGTACGCCTTGCAGGCTCCCGGGCCGGACTCCGGCCAGGAGGTACCCGCCGAGGTCGAGGACTTCGCGGTCCGCTACGTCGAGGAGATCCGCCGCGTGCAGCCGCACGGGCCGTACGTGCTCGGCGGCTGGTCGTCCGGCGCGGTCATCGCGGCCCACGTCGCGCACGAGCTGGAACTGGGCGGCGACCGCGTGACCCGCCTGTTCGTGTTCGACTCGCCCGCTCCGGTGCCGGCACCCGAAGTCGACCAGGTGTCGATGCTGCTGTGGTTCCTCGAAGACCTCGACATGGGCTTCCGCGCCGAGGACGCGACCGCGGACGAACGCGCCGCGCTGCTCGCCGTCGCCGAGCACGATCGCCTGGGCGCGGGTCTGGAGCTGCTCGAACACCGCACCGGCCGGGCGGTCGCGGTGGACGAGGCGCACCTGCGCCACACCTACGCGGTGTTCACCGGTGTGGTGCGGGCCTGTCGACGCCACAAGCCCACCGTCATCGGCGCCGACGTGCTGGTCGTCCGAGCCGCCGACGGCGCCGTGAGCGAGTTCGCGGACCACCCGAACGCCGCCGACGCCGACTGGGGTTGGCGCACCCTCACCACGGGCACCGCGACCGGGGTGGCCCTGCCCGGCACCCACTACACGCTGCTGACCGACCAGCACGTCATCCCCGTCGCGGCCGCGGTGCGCGACCACCTCGAACAAGTGCTGGAGGCACGATCGTGAGTCGCGACTTCCCCCTGCTGGTCGACGTGCTGCGTGATCACGCCGTCAAGCGCGCCGACGACATCGCGCTGATCGTGCTCGCCGACGGCGAGACCGAGCACACCCGGCTCACCTACGCCGAACTCGACGCCCGTGTCCGAGAGCTCGCCGCCCGGATGCAGCACGCGGGCCTGCCCGGCGAGCGGGTGATCATCCTGCTGCCGACCAGCGTCGAGTACGTCGTCAGCATCCTGGCCTGCCTCTACGCCGGTGCCGTGCCCGTGCCGCTCAACCCGCCGACCAAGAGCACCCACCGCGAACGCGTCGACCACGTCGTGGAGGACTGCCGACCCGCGCTGGCGATCGTCTCCTCCAGCGACGGGCCGATGGCGCACCTGCCGGAGGAGTACGGCTGCGGCCTCTGGTCGGTCGACGACGTCGCCGACCGCGCCGCCTTCGAGTGGATCCCGCCCGCGACCAGCCCGGACGACGTGGCCTACCTGCAGTACACCTCCGGGTCCACCAGTCGGCCCCGCGGCGTGGTGGTCACCCACGACAACATCGTCTACCAGCCCGCGCTGTTCAGCACGGGCCTCGGCATGGACGCCCGGGAAGTCGTCGTCACGTGGCTGCCGCTCTTCCACGACTTCGGCCTGATCGCCGGGCTGTTCATGCCGCTGCTGCTCGGCGCCACCACGGTGATGATCCCGCCGCCGGTGTTCGTGCAGCGGCCGCTGCGCTGGCTCGCCGCGGTCAGCAAGTACCGCGCGACGGTGTCGTTCAGCCCGAACTTCCCCTTGGACCTGTGCTGCGAGCGCGTCACCGAGGAAGAGAAGGCGGCGCTGGACCTCAGTTCCTGGCGGGTGCTCGCGCTGGGCGCGGAGCCGATCCGCGCCGACACCATCGACCGGTTCGCCGAGGCGTTCGCCTCCTGCGGGTTCCGGCCCGACGCGTTCCGCACGGCCTACGGCATGGCCGAGTCGACGCTCGCGGTCGCTACGCACCCACCTCGCAACGGCGTCAGGGTCGTCGAGGTCGACGTCGAGGGCTTCGCGCGCGGTCGGGTCGACGTGGTGCCGGCCGGCACGCCGGGACCACGTCGTCAGCGCCTGCTCAGCAACGGCCCGTCCCTCGGCGACACCGAGGTGGTCGTGGTCGACCCCGAGACCCGCGAGCCGTTGCCGGAGGGCCGTGAGGGTGAGATCTGGCTGAGCGGTCGCACGGTCGCGGCCGGCTACTGGAACCGCCCGGACGACACCGCGGAGACCTTCGGCGCTCACCTGGCCGACGGCACCGGTCCGTACCTGCGCAGCGGTGACCTCGGCACGCTGATCGACCGCGAGGTCTACATCACCAGCCGCCGTAAGGATCTGATCATCATCCGCGGGCGCAACCACCACCCGCAGGACATCGAGCTGACGATGACCGACGCCCACCCGGCGCTCAACCGAGGCCTCGGCGTGGCGTTCTCCGTCGACGTCGACGGGGAGGAGCGCCTGGTCGTCGTCCAGGAGATCAAGCGCACCGAACGCGGCAAGCACGACCTGGCCGAGGTCGCCCGCAAGGTACGCGGCGCGGTCACCGAGGAACACGACGTGGCCATCGACACCGTCGTGTTCATCCGGCCCGCGTCGCTCCCCGTGACGACCAGCGGCAAGGTCCGCAGGCAGTTCACCAAGCAGGCGTACCTGCGCGGGGAGCTCAAGGTCGAGTACGTCTCCGGCCCGGTGACCACCGACGCGCCCACCGAAACCGCCGAGGAACGCGACACCGCCTCCGTCGTGGAGTGGCTGCGGGCCCGCGTCGGGACCAAGACCGGCCTCGTGCCCGCCGACGTCCCGGTCGACGCGACGTTCGGCAGCCTTGGCCTGGATTCGGCCCAGGCCCTCGGTCTCAGCGGCGACCTCGCCGCGTGGCTCGGCCGGCCCGTCGATCCCGCGACCCTCTACGGCAACCCGACGATCCTCCGCCTGGCCGTCGCCCTCACCACGGGCGTCGAGACGCCGGCCCTTGCCGAACCGGTCGCGCCGACAGAGCCCATCGCCGTGGTCGGCATGGCGTGCGCGTTCCCCGGCGCGGACTCCGTCCGTGAGTACTGGTCGCTGTTGGTCGAGGGACGCGACGCGGTGACCGAGGTGCCGGCCGACCGCTGGTCCACCGACTCGTGGTACCGCGAAGGCACACCGGTCCCGGGGCACAGCACCACCAAGTGGGGCGGGTTCCTGCCCGACGTCGCCGGGTTCGACGCGCGGTTCTTCGGCGTCTCCGCCGAGGAGGCCGCGGCGATGGATCCCCAGCAGCGACTGCTGCTCACCACCACGTGGCGCGCGCTCGAAGACGCCGGTGTCCCGGCTGATGCGATCGCGGGCGCCAACGTCGGCGTCTTCGTCGGCATCAGCACCACCGACTACGGCCGGCTCATGGTCCGCGACCACGTCGAACCGGGTGCCTACACCGGTACCGGGACTTCGCTGAGCGTCGCGGCAGGCCGCATCTCCTACTTCCTCGACCTCACCGGGCCCAGCGCGTCGATCGACACCGCCTGCTCCTCCTCGCTGGTGGCCGTGCACAACGCGTGCGAGAGCCTGCGTCGGGGCGAGTGCGACACCGCGATCGTGGGCGGCGTCAACCTGCTGCTCGACCCCGACCTCATGGTGGCGTTCTCCCAGGCCGGGATGATGTCCGCGACCGGCAGCTGCAAGACCTTCGACGCGTCGGCCGACGGCTACGTGCGCGGCGAGGGCTGCGGCGTGGTCGTGCTCAAGCGCCACCGTGACGCCGAACGGGACCAGGACCGGATCCACGCACTGGTCGTGGGCTCGGCGGTCAACCAGGACGGCCGCAGCAACACCCTCACCGCGCCCAACGCCCTGGCGCAGCAGGCGGTCATGCGGCGGGCACTGGCCGACTCCGGCCTGGCTCCCGGCGACATCGGCTACGTCGAGGCACACGGCACCGGCACGAGCCTCGGCGACCCGGTCGAGCTGGCCGGCATCGCCGCCGTCTACGGCGCACCGGAGGCGAAGAACCCGCTGTGGGTCGGTTCGGCGAAGACCAACCTCGGTCACCTGGAAGCCGCCGCCGGTGTCGCGGGCCTGCTCAAGGCGATCCTCGCGGTCGAGCACGGCCTCGTCCCGCGCCACTTGAACTTCGAACAGCTCAACCCGCACATCACGCTGGACGGCACCCGGTGCCTCATCCCGACCCGACCGCAGCCGTGGTCGGACGAGGCAGGTCCCCGGGCCGCCGCCGTCAGTTCGTTCGGCTTCAGCGGCACCAACGCGCACGTGATCGTCCGGCAGGCACCGCGACCGGCCCGTTCGACCGACGATGACACGAGCACCTGGCGGATGTTGCCCGTGTCCGCCAAGAGCGAAGGTGCGCTCACCGGACTGACCGATGCCGTGGTCGAGGTGCTCGACCGGACCGAGCACGGCGCCGACTTCGCCGCGCTGTGCCGCGCCGCCCACCGCCGCACCCGCTTCCCGTACCGCGCCACAGTCGTCGCGCGCACGGCGAAGGAAGCGTCCGAAGCACTGCGCGAGCACCGCGTCGGCACGCCGTCGGCGTTCGTCCTGACCGGTGTGGTGCCCGACACCGGTCCCGGACCGCTGGCCTGGCTCTTCCCCGGCCAGGGGTTCGCGCGCCCCGGCATGGCCAAGCCGCTGTACCGGCGCCACGAAGCGTTCCGCGACGCCCTCTCCGAGGTCGACGCGATCGTGCGGGGTGATCTCGGCGTTTCCCTCCTGCCCACGCTGGCGGGGGAGGAGGGAGAGCTGGTCGACCTGGCGCAGACCCGGTACGGACAACCCGCCATGTTCGCCACCCAGTACGCCATCGCGCGGCTGTGGCGTGACTTCGGCGTCGAACCCGACTACCTCATCGGCCACAGCCTCGGCGAGTTCGCCGCAGCGGCCATCTCCGGCGTGCTCACCTTGGAGGACGCCGCGGGTCTCGTGCTGTCGCGCGCCCGCCTCATGCAGGAGACCCAGCCCGGGGCGATGTACGCCGTGCGCACGCAACACATCGAGGAACTGCTGAACGAAGTCGAGGGTGACATCGCCGTCGCGGCGTTCAACAGCCCGGAGGACGTCACCATCTCCGGTCCGGAGAACGCCACCGAGGAGTTCGCCGCCCGCTGGGTCCAGCGCGGCGCCAAGGTGACGAGGTTGGGCGTCAACCGCGCGTTCCACTCACCCCTCATGGAATCCGTGGTCGACGCGTTCGCCGAGCACGCACGGCACGTCCGCCACTACGAGGGCGGCGTTCCGATCGTCTCCACGCTCAGCGGAAACCTGCTGCCGGCCGAGCCGCTGACCGGAACACACTGGGTGGACCAACTGCGCAACCCCGTCCGATTCGCCGAGGGCCTGAAGACGCTCGGCGGGCTCGGCGTCCGGCACTTCGCCGAGATGAGCCCCGAACCGGTGCTGTCCCCGCTCGGACCGCGCAACGTGCCCGACGCCACCTGGCTGACCAGCGGTCACCGCCAGGACGAGGACGACCGCCGGCTGGTGCTGTCCCTGGCGGAGTGGCACAGCTCCGGCGGCACCCTCGCGCTCCGGCCGGCCGGTGGTCCGGTGGACCCGGCGGTGCTGCCAGGCCACCCGCTGCGCGCGGACCGCCACTGGTACACCCCCGGCACGACCAGGAAACGCCCCGCGGCCGGGCACCCGTTGCTCGGGCACCGCATCGACATCGCCGGCGCGCCCAGCGAGTGGTTCGCTTCCGAGGTCGGCGCGACGCGGCCGTGGTTCGTCGAGCAGCACCGGATCGGGGGAGTGGCCCTGCTGCCCGGCGCCGCGATGATCGAGTGGATCACCGCCGCGGCGAAGGCCGTGCTCGGCGGCGACACCTGGACCCTCGACGACGTCCGGTTCACCAGCGCCCTCGCCCTCGAACCCGGTCGAACCGCAGCCGTGCAGGCAGTCGTGGACCCGGCCGGCGGAGCGGTCGACTGCTTCGCCCGCGACGACGGCGACGATCGCTGGACACCCAGGGCCCGAGCAGGCGCCGTGAGGCGCGGCGCGGTCGCGCCCGAGCCGGGGCGGCCGGCGGAGGAACTGGCGTGGGAGCTGGTGCGCCAGGACCCCGACGCCCTGTACTCGCGCTTCGCCACGGCGGGCATGGCCTACGGGCCCGCGTTCCGCGGGGTTCGGCAGCTGTGGCTCGGGCATGACGAGGCCGTAGGGCGGATCAGCGTCGATACCGGGCGTCCTGAAGACGGGTCGTACACGCTGCACCCCGTTGTGCTCGACGCCTGTCTCCACGTCGCCGCGGCCTTCATCCCGGACCTGCCCAACCCGCTCGTGCCCGTCGCGGTCGAACAGGTCGTGGTGCACGCCGAGCTGCCCGGTGACCTGTGGTCCCACGTCAGGTCTCGCGGCGTCCAGGACTCCGGCGAGCACGTCGTCGACGTGCGGCTGACCTCCACCACCGGAGCGGTCCTCGCCGAACTGCGCGGGCTCGCCCTGCGTCCCCTCGGCAACGCCATCCACGCGCCGTTGCGCCAGTACACAGTGGACTGGGTGCGGGCGGACGAGGTGCGCTCGACGGGCCAAGACGGCAACTGGCTGCTCATCGGTCCCGATGAAGGCACCACGCGGGATTGGCAAGAGCGCCTGCGCAGCAAGGGAATCGCCGCGTCCGGGTACTCGGGAGGAAGTGTCCCCGACGAGGTCACCGGAATCCTGGTGATCGGGGCGACACCGCGCAACGACGACCTGGCCGGGTTCGAGGAGGCCGCGCGCTGCGCCGTTCTCCCCCTCAGGGAAGTCCTGCCGGGTCTGGCCGCCCGGCGGCCGACAGTCGCCCTGTGCACCGAGAACGCCGCCGGCACGCCCGGTGACGTGCCACGCGTGGCGCGGGCCGCACTCGCCGGTGTCGCCGCCGCCTTGACCGCCGAGTACCCCGACCTGCCGGTGGTCCACGTCGACCACGACGGGGCCGGTGAGCCGGCCGACGTGGTGACGAGGGCCGTCGGGCTGGGCGGCTCGGGCAGGCTCGCGTCGCGCGACGGCGAGTGGCTCCAGGCCAGGTTGCGCGCCACCGAGCCGGACGAAGTCGACTTCAAGCTCCGCGCGGACGGCACGTTCATGATCACCGGTGGGTGGGGTGCGCTCGGTCGCGTCACCGCTCGGCACCTGGTCGACCGCGGTGCGCGGCACATCGCGCTCGTGGGCAGGCACCGACCCGAACCGGACCCGGACTGGGTTGTCGAACTCCGCCAGCGGGCGACGGTGGTGCTGCTGACCGCCGACGTCACCGACGAGAGCGACCTGCACAACGCCCTGGCCAGGATCTCCGAGACCATGCCGCCGCTGCGGGGCGTCGTCCACGCCGCGGGCACCACCGACGACGGAGCGTTCGCCGACCTCGACTGGTCCCGGTTCGAGCACGTCCTGGCGGCCAAGGCTCGCGGCGCCTGGAACCTGCACCGCCTCACGGGCGGCGAACAGCTGGACCTGTTCGTGATGTTCTCGTCGTTCGCCTCGCTCATCGGGTCGGCCGGACAGGCGAACTACGTCGTGGCCAACACCTTCCTCGACGCCTTGGCGGAGGTGCGGCAGGTGCGGGGGATGCGCGGCACCAGCGTCAACTGGGGGCCGTGGTCGGACGGCGGCCTGGCGACCGGGGAAGGGCTGGCCGACAAGCTCGCCCGCGGCGGTCTGCACGGCATCAGCGACGATGAAGGCGCGTCCGTGCTGTCGGCGGTGCTCGGCGGCGGGCACACCCAGCTCGGTCTCGCCAAGGTCGACTGGGACCGCTACCTCGCCGTGAACGGCGGATCGGCCGACAACACACTGCTGTCGGACTTCGCGCCGAGCACCGTGCAGCAGGCTCCGGCAGCACCGGACGTGAGCGAGTTGGTCCTCACCGATCCCGAGAGCGCGGAAGCCCAGGTCACCGACCTCCTGCTGCGGGAAACGTCGGTCTTGCTGGGCTTGAGCGCCGTCGACCGGGAGGAATTGCGCGCGAGGTTCGCCGATACGAAACTGACCAACCTCGGCTTGGATTCCCTGATGGGAGTGCGATTGCGTGACCGGTTGCTCACCGGCTTGTCCGTCGCGCTACCGGGCGAGGCGCTCTTCGACGGCAGCACCGTCCGGGACATCGTGAAAGACCTGTGCAAGCAGATCGCGCTGAAGGCCGTGGTGCGCGAGGAGGAAATGCCCGACTCCGACGACCTGGAGGTCGTCCGATTGTGATCGGCTAGTGGTGGCAGGTGTCCACGAGGCAGTCCGCCGCGGCGGACGGGGGCTCGGCCTCGTGGGCATCCGCCACCGGCCGATCAGGGCCGAACATGATCACGAGCACGCCGACGAGGCAGATGCCCACTCCGATCAGGTCCCAGCGGTCCGGGCGGAACTTGTCCACCACCACGCCCCAGATCAGCGCGCCGATGATGAAGACGCCCCCGTAGGCCGCGAGGACGCGGCCGAAGTTCGAGTCCGGTTGCAGCGCGGCCACGAAACCGTAGAAGCCGAGGACCACCACGCCGCCCGCCAACCACAGCAGGCCGCGGTGCTCCCGCAAGCCCTGCCAGATCAGCCACGTCCCACCGATCTCGGCGAGCGCGGCCAGCGCGAACAGGACCACGGTCTTGATGGGCATGGCGCCATGATAGGTCACGCTTAAGTGACGATCGGACACGCCCAGTATTCGAGAGGTCGAGCGTGACTTGTGTCATGCTCCATAAGGGGGCCGAGTTCACTCGTTCGTCCCAATCGTGACCGGGCAATACGCCGCCGGTGGGCTGGATCGACCCTGGTCGGACGGGTAATCTCATTCCAGTTGGCTGCATGTCTGGGGGACATTTTGGCTGAGGACTTGTTGTCGATCGACAAAGTCGCCAAGGAATCCGGGCTGGCCGCCTCGGCGCTGCGCTACTACGAACGCTGTGGGCTCATCGGCCCGGTGGTGAAGGTCCGGGGCAGGCGTCACTACTCGCGCGAGGTCCTGCACCGGCTTTCGGTGATCAAGGTCTGCCAGGCGGTCGGCTTCAGCCTGACCGAGATCGCCTGCCTGCTCGACGGTGGTGACGAGTCGGCCTGGAAGGAGTGGGCGGCCAGGCGTCGGACCGATGTCGAACGGCAGATGGAGGTGTTGCGCGAGGTTCTCGTCACGCTCGATTCGGCACTCGGCTGCACGTGCGACCGATTGGCGAGCTGCCCCGAGATGGGGCCGC
Organism: Saccharothrix sp. CB00851; assembly: GCF_001905065.1. NCBI lineage: Bacteria > Bacillati > Actinomycetota > Actinomycetes > Pseudonocardiales > Pseudonocardiaceae > Saccharothrix > Saccharothrix sp. CB00851. Next base: position 4,668 of record NZ_LWLC01000066.1, on the reverse strand, counting down.
GCGGACGGTTGGCCATCGCGGCGCCACATCGCCGCTTGGATCTCACCGAGAAGCGTCGGTCCTGGGCCGCCGCCCAGGTCTGATCGAGTGGGCACAGGTCGGCAGAACCGTTCGAACAATGGGATAGCCGATCTTGCGCTTTCGCACGATCGTCACGAGCGGTGAGGTGGAGTAGGATCAGGGTATGGAATCTGGGCAAATGACGGTTGCGGGCTTGTCCCGGCGCACCGGGGTTCCGAGTGACAGCATTCGGTATTACGAACGCGTCGGCCTCCTGCCGAAACCGCCGCGCACCAAGGCCGGTTACCGACGGTACGGTGAGGACGCCGTCGACCGGCTCCAGTTCATCCAGGGAGCGCAACGGCTGGGCCTCCGGTTGCGTGAGATCAACGACCTGCTGTCGATCCGTGACACCGGGACGTGCCCCTGTGGCGATGCCGCGGTCCTCCTGCGGGATCGCATGGAGGAGATCGACAACGAGATGAAGCGCCTCCAGGCGCTCAAGAGTGAGCTCTCGGCGATGGTCGGCCAACTTCCCAGCACCGACTGCCCGAACCCCGAGCCGGGCGTGTGGCGGCCACCGGTCCGGATCGCCGGCTGACCCGAACACACGTCAGGGGCGCTCCGACCGAACCCGGTCGGAGCGCCCCTGACGTGGTGTCAGCTCGAAGCGCCGGCGCGTGCCGCCGCCCTGGCCCGTGACTTGCGGGTGAAGTACGAGATCGGGATGACCGCCAGCGTCACGCCCAAGCCGACGATGATGACGTCGACACCCCACTGGAGACCGCCGAACACCAGCAGCACGGTGTTGAAGACGAACAACGCCACGGCCACCCCGACGAAGGCCTTGCCCAGCTGGAAGCCCTCGTCGTCGTCACGCCGGAAGCGGCGCAGCGTCAGGTAGGCGATCGGCAGCAGGACGAACACCACCAGGTAGCCGAAGGTGGCCGCGGCCACCACGCTCACCACCCGGGTGCCGAAGACCACCAGCATGATGATGATGACCACCGCGTCGAACGCGATGGAGCCGACCGGAGCACCCCGCTTGTTCGTCCGGCCGAACACCTTCGGCAGGTGGCCGTCCTGCGCCATCTGGTGGATGGTCCGCGACGAGCCGATGATGAAGATCTCGGCGCCCAGCACCAGGACGGCGGCCAGGCCGAGCCCGACGACGTACTCGCCGGCCGGGCCGAGCGTGATCCCGCCGATCTCGGCGAAGACCGTGAACGGGTCGCGCTGCAGACCTTCGACGCCGACGACACCGAACATCGAGATCGGCACGAGCGTGAAGGCGGTGATCGCGATGACCGCCGAGATCGACATGACCCGCTTCATGTACCGCTCGGGCCGCTTGATCTCCGCGCACACCGTCGACGCCATCTCCGCCGCATAGGCGGCCCAGGTCGCGATGAACGTCCACTTCAGGATGATGCCGACCACGCCCCAGCCGTCGGTCGGCGCATCGTCAGGGAGCTGCGTGGGCAGGATCCGGGCCACGTCGAAGGATTCCGGGTGGAACACCGGTGTCAAGACCACAACAGACACCACTCCGAGAGCGACCACGGCCAGCGCCGCGTTGACCATCGTGGACAAGCGCAACCCGAGTGCGGTGACGAAGTACAGGGCGATGCCGATGAGCACCGCCAAGAGGATGACGTTGCCGCTGGGCCAGAACAACGACTTGAGGTAGGTGGCGGCCAGGATCAGGTTGACCGCGATGCCGGGTGTCCAGGCGAACCAGTACGCCCACGACGACAGCGCCCCCAGCGTGGGCGACCCCTTGGCGGTGGCTCGGTAGGCGAACTGCGCCGTACCGCCCGCGCGGCCGGTGAACCTCGACGCCAGCTCGGCGATCAGCAGGCACTGCAGGGCGCCGACGACCGCCGTCGCGATCCAGACCCAGATGGACGCGTTGCCGATCTCCGCGGCCATCTCGGCCATGGACACGGCGATCATGAGCGACGCTCCGACGGCGACCAGGATCGACGTCCACCACGACGCTGTTACGGGAAGCATGCTCCGGCCCGGGAACACCGCGTCGTCGACGTTGCTCCCACTTCGTGGGCGCTCGATGGTGGAGCGGGCGGTTAACGAACCTTCGTGTGCTCGAGACACGGGACCTCCTTGTGGCGGGCGCGGCAAAGCGGGCCGATCGACGGCCGTCAGGGACCCCGGATGTCCCACGGTTGCGACTTGCCATCACCGTCGTGCACACGACGTGGACGTCCACAGTGGCCGAAACCCGCGACTGGTTCCGGTCGAGTGCGAACGTAGGACGAACCCTCGCTCGCCGCAATGTTGTGGCACAGGACTCACTTATTCGGCCGCACTTGTAATGGTTCTGTAGCCGAAGCGCGTCGATCGTGAGGCCGTGTTGCTCCACCAGGGTGAAGCCCTGGTGCACCGCTCGTCCCCGAGCACGGCCCTGCGGCGGGGGTTGACTTGAAGCCAGGTTCAACTACGAAACTACGACCAGCAAGCGACCCCGGATGAACTCGGAACGACTCGACCGGTTCCCGTCGCGACCCGGAACCGGCACAGCCTCAGGTGGACGATTCTGCGGACCTCCCGTGGAAGCGCCCACGGCGAACCACATCGGACAGATCCGTTCGTGATGAACGGACGCGAACACGCGCGCCCAGCTACTGGGGGAGTGCGCCTCTTCGACAGCTTGGAGGGCAGGCTGGCCATGGCAAACCTTCTGAAGAAGGCCTACGACGCCACGTGGGGGAAGTACGTCTTCGCCGGGATGTACGACAAGTTCCTGGCGAAGGTGGAGGGCTACGGTCTTTCGGAGAAGCGTGCGGAGTTCCTGAAGCCCGCCTATGGCCGGACGATCGAGTTGGGCACGGGCACAGGTCTGAACTTGCCGCACTACCCGGACGCGGTGGACGAGTTGATCCTGACCGAGCCGTACCCGCACATGGTGGCCAAGCTGGAGGAGAAGACTCGCAACTACCCGCGGCGCATCCAGCTCGTCGTGGCGGGCGCGGAGAGGCTGCCCTACCCCGACGGTTACTTCGACACCGTCGCGGCGGCGATGATCCTGTGCACGGTGCCGGATCCGCAGCCGGCGTTGCGGGAGATCGAGCGGGTGTTGAAGCCGGGTGGGCAGTATTTGTTCCTGGAGCACGTCCGCAACAGCGACCCGAAGGTGGCGCGGAAGCAGGACATCATCCAGAAGGGTTGGTACTGGTTCGGCAACGAGTGCCACTGCAACCGTCCGACGGTGCAGACGTTGCAGAACTCGTCGTTGGAGATCGCGGATCTCCAGGAGACGAAGATGCCGGGCGCGTGGGAGTTCATCGAGGCCATGGTCATCGGCCGTGCGGTCCGTCCGACCACCACCAATTCGCTGTCCGTGTCGGCCGCCACCAACGGCCACACGCACGCGGACGCGGACTGCGACTGCTGAGCTGACCCGCATCGCGGCGGGCCGTCCCACGGGGCGGCCCGCCGCACCGCACCCCAGACCTTCGACCAAGGACGCGTCGAGGCACCGTGTCGAAGATCCGCATCACCAGGCTCGCCGAGATCACCGGCTTCACCCCGGCCACGATCCGGTTCTACGAGAGCACGGGGCTGCTTCCGGCCGCGTCCCGGACGTCGAGCGGCCACCGCGTCTACAGCGACAGCGATGTCGACCGGCTGCGGTTCATCGCCCGTGGCAAGCACATGGGCCTGACGCTCGACGAGATCCGTGAGCTGATCCACAGCTGTGACGACGACTCGATCACCGTGGAGCTCGACCGGGTCCTGGGCACTCTGCGCACGAGGATCGCCGAGGTCAACGAACGCGTGGCGGAGCTGTCCGCGTTCTCCGCACAGCTCACGACCAGCTTGTGGGCGGTCCGATCGCACGGCGGGACGGACACCGCGGCAGTCGAACCCACCTGCCGGGAGCACTGGGCACGCGCGCTGTCGCTGCCGCACACGCGCCGGCACGGCGACGACCTGATCACTCTCACGTTCCCGAGCAGCCCGGCACTGCTCGCCGTCCTCGCCGAACTCGTGGCACACGAGTCCGCGTGCCAACAACCGGCGGCCATCCTGCTGCATTGCACCGGCCGTGCCACCGTGCTCGAAGTCGCCGTCGCGGAGGTCACTCGGCGGTTGATCTCGGATCTGTCGGAAGATCGGACGCCGGCTGCGGAGGACAGCCCGATCGGCGGTCTTGCACCCGGTACCGGAGTACAGGCTTAACGTTGAGACCTCAGCGCGGACGACCAGGAATCGCACGAGAAGGCCCGGGTGACGTACCTGCGCACCGGTCGAGTCGCAGAAGAGGCGGGGGTGAACCTGCAGACGCTGCGCTACTACGAGCGGGTCCGCCTCGAAGAGATCCGGGCGCTGCTGGAGGTCGGCACCGGCCGGACGCGAGGACCCGGACTCCCTGAGCGCACGGCGGCCAAGCTGGTCGAAGTCGAGTCGAAGCCGCCCGGCCTGGAGATCATCCGCCAAGCGCTGCTCGAAGCGGTCGCGGACGAGCACGACGGTCCGGCCGCTTCTCCCGACTGGACACCGTTGTCGGGCCTGGTCGATCACAAACCCGGTGAGTGATCGACGGCGAGGTCGACCGTGATGGCCCGACCTCGCCGTCGACCTCGTCGCTAGTACCTGTAGTGCTCGGGCTTGTAGGGGCCCTCGACGTCCACGTCGATGTACTCG